>ONFW01000222.1 GCA_900317215.1 uncultured Eubacteriales bacterium
ACCCTTACGGGAGCAGAGTTCATTCATTCCGATGACCGGAAGAAGTTTGTAGAAAAGATGAATTCCGCACGTTCGGAGCAGACTGACGAGGAGGCTTTTGTCAGGATATTCAACAAGCGTGACAACAATTATCTGTGGAACAGGGTCAGGTTTGTTACTATCAAAAATTCCGATGAGATCCCTACGAGGATAATGGCAGTATTTACCGATATCTCTGACAACAGGGCAGACGGCTCTGATGAAAAAAGAAAGGATCGGACCGACTTCATCACTAATCTGTACAACAAGCATGCCACAGAAAACAAGATAAAGAACTATCTCTATGACGAGGGCTCAAACGGAAGTCACGGGCTTCTCATGGTAGAGATCTGCGGCTTCGATATACTTGAAAGGGAGCTTGGCACGGTATTTGCCAATGCTGTTCTTAAGGAGGTGGCGGGAAGCGTGCGTGAGCTTTTCCGTGATTCGGATATTATTGGACGCAGCAGCGGCAGCAGATTTACTGTTTTTGTAAAGGGAATGGACGACCGCAGCAAGATAATTGAAAAATCCGGGCAGATATGCAGAGCAATAAATAACAACTATCAGTCGGATTCCGGTGAGATAAATGTATACGGCAAGGTGGGAGTGAGTCTTTTCCCGAGGAACGGCAATACCTATGACGAGCTTTTTGAGGGGGCTCTTAAGGCATTGTATTATGCAAAGCATAACGATAAGACCGATATTGCGTTTGTTTCCGATGTGGAAGGCAGTGTTCCAAAGCTTCTCCATGACTGATTATTAAATATGAGGTGAAAAGGTGTTCAGAAAAAAAGAATTATTCCTTCTGACATTGATAACAGCAGCTCTGTGCGGCTGTGCAGGTAATTCCGGCGGCTCCGGATTGTTCAGCCTTCAGGACAGCTCAGGTGATACATCGGTTCAGAGTACGGTTGTTTCTGACGCTGCCGGTTCTGAATCAGAAGGTTCCAAGGAGGAAGGCTCCGTGGTGGAAAGCTCCGATGCAGAAGTCTCCAAGGAGGAAAGCTCCAAGGAGGAAAGTTCTCTCTCTCAGTATGAAATTGAGTATGAAAAGCTACGGTATTATCGTGATTCGGAGCTTGAGTGCTCGGGCAGCAAGCCTTACGCCGTGACATATAACGGTGAGACGAGCGAGATACCGGGGTATGAATTGTCATGGACTGCATCGACGATAGATCTGGATGATTTCAATAAGGACGGCAGCCCGGAGCTTGTTGTTCAGTATCGGGTAAGCCCTGATGAGAAATGGGAAAATCAGGGAAGAGCTATACAAATTATCAAATACCATGACGGTGAATTTAAGAAGTATCAGGCTCGTGAGCTTATTGAGTATACAAGGATAGCAGGAGCCGGATATGCGGCTGATGAGATAACGGATGAGCTGTATGTCGATGCAAAAGGTGACCTTGCCGTTCTCCATACCCGCACCGCCGGTACCTCACCTGTATCGGCAGTGTATTATACCTATTCTCTGCGTGACGGGGAAATGACTCAGACCAACAACCTGTATATATCACGTGAGGATTATTACGGACAGAGCTTAGATCAGATAGACAACCGTGTCAATGCCTTTTTTGGAATATCTGACGGCAAGTGCGGTGTTTATACCTTTGGCAGAAGGATAGCGCAGTCACCGGAGTCGTATGCGTATTTGTCTGTAAAAGAGGGCGTAGGCATTCAGAATATGATTATGTCTCTTGACCTTGTTCCTGAATTTGCAGTAGGAAGCTCTGTTGTACACAGTATGGAAGATTCTCTCGGATATGATACAACAAGGGTGGAGTTCGTTTCGTTTGAAGAACTGCAAAGCAAGTATGAACTGAATGGGTGAAAGCGCCGTGCCTTAATGCATAGCACGGGCAGCGGGAGTATTTCACTCAAGCGCACCTGTCAGCATTATTCTCCGCAGCATTAGCCTCAATAAATATCAAATGGGACTGGAAGTGCAGCTATGAGTGAAAACAAGGGTATCCATGACGGACACCGTAACAGAGTGAAAAAAGATTTGTAGAATCGGGACTTGATAACTTCTTTGATCATCAGGTGCTGGAACTGATGCTTTTCTATGGAATACCGAGAAAGGATACCAATATCATAGCGCATAAGCTGCTTGATAGCTTCGGGTCTTTTTCTGCAGTCCTTGATGCTCCTCTCGATTCTCTTCAGGAATGCGGGCTCAGCTATAACTGTGCGGTTATGCTCAAACTGATACCCTCTGTCTGCTCAAGGTATTATGGTGACAAGTACAAGAAAAACAGCGGTAACCAGGATTTCGCATCAGAAAACGAAATTCTGGGTCAGATACTCCCTTCGTTTATAGAGAATAAGGATGAGCAGCTTTTTGCTGTGTTTAATGATGCAAGGGGAAAGATGCTGTTCAAGGGTACGGTAAGCACCGGAATAGCTTTTTCGTCTGATGTGAGCGTTAAGAAGCTTATGAGGCTTTGTGTTCAGCACAAGGCTAAAGGAGTTATTCTGGCTCACAACCATATGAACGGGGTGGCTCAGCCGTCCCAAAAGGATATAGATCTGATAAGTACCGTCAAGGTATCGCTCAGATCTATAGGCATTATCCTTCTTGAATACTTTATCGTTGCTGATATGAAATGTATCCCGATGTCTGAGAATGAAGAATACGAGCATCTGTTCTTCTGAAAAAAGGACTGTCACATCGATCTGTTTGATATGACAGTCCTTTTGTCGGGTCAGTTTTTCTTTTTGAGCTGAGCAAATGCGGCGTAATGGAGTATGTCAAATTCCTGAGGAGCGGTCTTGTTCAGCAGTTCCTTGTGCTCACGTTCCCATTCTGTGATCTCTTTTGCTGAGAGTGAAGCGCCGATCCCTCGGCAGGCCTTCATTCTCCCGTGCCAGCTATCTCTTGTAAAATGCACCTTCAGGCGGAATTCCTCATGATAAACAGGCTCAAATCTTTGGAGATAAAGCTCAGGGATAGTTATGGGGTGTACTGTTTCTCCTGCGCCGCTCCATCCGGGATTATACTTAAGCACGAGATCTTCACTTGCGCCGGCGGTTTCGTCCTCAAAGGGCAGCCATGCCATATACATTACAAGTAATGAGCCGCCGGGTCTGAGAAAATCGGAAAGTGCGGGCATCAGCTTTTTATGGTCAAAATACCAGAAGCACTGACAGGCGGTTGCAACATCGAAGGAGCTTTTGGGAAAAGAAAGCTTTTCTGCCGGTGTAGATATATAGCTGATATCCATTCCTTCCGATAAGCTGCGAGCCTGCTCTATCTGTTCGCGGGAAATATCAGCCGCCGTCCATTTGGCTCCGTATTTGTCTAAGGCTCTTGGCAGTACTCCTGTGCCGGTCCCGAGATCGAGCACACTCTGCGGAGCAATGCACAAGCCCCGTGAGATTATCCTGTCATAGAATTCATCGGGATAGATATCTCTGTATTTTGCATAAGCCTCAGATGTTCTTCCCCAATCGAAGGCTTTTCCGCCGTCTATCCTATTGTCTCTTATTTCCATATTGATCGTCTCCAATACCTGAATTGATATATAGCATTATAGTTGACCGCTTTCAGTTTATTGTTCTAAAAAGATAATATCATGCTGCTCTTAGGAAATCAACAGTCTGTTTCCTGTTGCTGTACAGGCCTTGAGCCCACAGATAAATACAGGAGCTTAATATTGCTGCAGAGAGCGCTCTCTGAAAAGAAATTATAAATCTTTTTAGCCGAAAAGCTAAAAATCTTTGAAAAGCTCTTGACATTTGGAAATGATTCTGATATAATATCTTATGTCGCTGATATGCGGGTGTAGTTCAGTGGTAGAACCCCAGCCTTCCAAGCTGGTTGTGTGGGTTCGATTCCCATCACCCGCTCCA
>ONFW01000188.1 GCA_900317215.1 uncultured Eubacteriales bacterium
CCTCATGCTAAAACCATACATTAGTTTGGCGCGCCGGGAGGGACTCGAACCCCCGACCTACTGGTTCGTAGCCAGTCACTCTATCCGGCTGAGCTACCGGCGCATAGAGCCTTTTCCTAAGGTACTCCAATATGATACCACATATATTTAAAAAAAGCAAGAGTTATTTTTCGATCAATTGCAATAATTTACGATATTTTTAATATTTTGCTTTTTCCGTATTAAAGAGCTGTCGTCAACATAAAAATGCTCCGCCTCGCCACACGGAATACTCCGATGCAGCGGGGCGGATACATCATTCAATTGCTACAAGTCACAGAACACATTCTCCAAGAACCTGACCTATAGGATCTCTTATCACGATATCGGCTCTTTCGTCAAACAAGGTCTCCGATTTGTTCAGGAGAACTATCTTGTCTCCTTCAAAATAATTCAAAAAGCCTGCCGCAGGATATACATTCAGCGATGTACCGCCTATTATCAGGACCTCGGCCTTTGATATGGCTCTGACAGCCTTGCGCACGGTATCATCATCAAGCCCCTCCTCATAAAGCACAACATCGGGCTTGATCGTACCCCCGCAGGAGCATTTCGGAATGCCCTTGCTTTCTGTTATTGCCGAAAGGTCATAGAATTTCCTGCACCTCATGCAGTAGTTCCTCATCACCGAGCCATGCAGCTCATACACCTTTTTGCTGCCTGCAGCCTGGTGAAGTCCGTCTATATTCTGCGTTACGACAGCCTTGAGCTTACCCTGCTGTTCAAGCCTGGCAAGGGCGATATGGGCCTTGTTCGGCTTAGCCTGTGTGCAGATCATCTTATCCCTGTAGAAATCATAGAAATCTGCTGTGTTGGACATAAAGAAGCTATGACTGAGTATCCTCTCTGGAGGATATTTATACTTCTGATTATATAGTCCGTCAACGCTTCTGAAATCCGGAATTCCGCTTTCGGTAGAAACTCCGGCTCCTCCGAAGAAAACTATGTTGTCGCTTTTTTCTATCAGGGCTTTAAGTTCCTCGTACATATAAGACCTTCCCCTCAAAATAATCTGTTCTGTCATTGCGAAGGATCAACTAATGGTTATTGCAAAATGCACATATCCGGCAAGCTTCCATGTCTTGTAGGAGGCTCCCCACGAATAGGTGCCCATCGGCAGATTTCGTTTAGCAAGATTCACTAACTCATTGTAAGAAAGCTCCGTCTTGATTATAAAGTCATGTGTTGTTTTCTCCCAGATGTTTATGGCGCTAACGCCGCTTTCAAATTCCTCCTGGGTATTGCAGAAAACGACATTCGGCAATGCCTGCTTTTCTTCATCTATCACGTTTTCGATGAACTGATCGACCGGCTGCGGCGAAGTACAGCTGTTTTTCTCACTCTGAGCATTATGGTCAAGATCAATAACACTGTCGGGTATCATGAAGTAGGTATATTGGAGATTGTCTCCGTAATCGCTGTCCGTCACGGGATCATCCCATGTCACGTCTACGTTATACCAATTGCCGTTCCACTTGACCTGGTTCCATGCATGAAGTTCAGTGCTTGAGCCGTTAAAGCCCGTACCGGTCACACGTATAGCATCAAATCCTGCCCGAGTGGCAAGAACAACAAAAGCCTTTGCGTATCCGTCACATACTGCAATGCGCGTCTCGAAAAGCCCCTCTGCTGTAAACGAGGTTTCAGGTATATTCCCTGAAGCCAGACCCTCGGTGTCATATCTTACATTCCTGACCAGCCAATTATGGATAGCTCTTATCTTTTCAAGATCGGACATTCCGGGCTTGATCGCTTCTGCGAGTATCCTGTCGACATCATCAAGCTCCTTCTCCTCAACTGTAAGATTAAAATACTTCTTTGCCGCAGTGTTCTTTACATCCCTTGCAACGGAGCAAAGAGTATAGGTCCCTTCCTTTTCCGGAGTAAAAGTCATGGTTTCCTCTGCGTCCTTTGCTCTTACAACGCTCCATGAGCTGTCGTTCTTTTCCTTGACCATCAGGGAATAGGTGTATCCGGGCTTTCCGCCCTCAGCCGCACCTGTTACCGTTACCGTTCCGCCCGGCTCAACGCTGGCTGCAGAAACTATTGAAGTATTCTTAAGCTTTGCATATACCTTCAGTGTCAGCTTCTTTTCGGATATTCTGCCGTTCTTATCCTTGACCTTTACCGCAACGTCGTAATCCTCAGTCCTGAGCGGCTTGATATCAACGCTTGTGTTGTCGCTGTAGTACTGCTTTACGCTCCATTTTGTGTCACTGCTCTTTTTGTAGAGAACCGCATAGGTATTCTCCCCTGCTCCTCCGGTCGCCTTTGCATTCACCGTAACGGTGTCGCCAAGATATATTTCTGTCTTTGACAGTGTCGATTTGTTTACGATATCAGGGCTGACCTTAAGCGCAAATCTCTTTCCGACAACTTCACCGCTGCTGTCCTTAGCCTTGACATAGAGATAGTAATTACCGGGCTCATCAGGCTTGAAGTTGATAGTAGGATAGGAGCTGTAATATCTTTTCAGCTTCCATGAGGTATCCTTATCCTTATTGATATACTGCAGTGCAAAGGTATAGCCGCCGCTTCCTCCTGTCGCCGATGCCTTGATGACGGCATACTGCCCGAGGGTCAGAGCATTTGTAGAGATCGTTGAGGTATTGGCAAGCTCCTCATAAGCCACAACCCTATCCCCTCCGCCTCTGGCACTTGCCGGCAGTGAAGTCATTCCTACGGCAGCGCCTGTGACCATTACTGCGGAAAGCGCAAAAGCAAACATCTTTTTTAACAGTTTTCCTTTCATTGATATACCTCCTTTAGATTTTATCCGGTTAATTAAAGTGTATATCATACAAAAAAAGCTGTCAATAGCTTTATCATTTTTACAAAATATACCATGCTGAAATTTTGCCCCTACAATCTATACATATTTAATAAAAATACATCACTTCACCCTATGCGGTCGGATTGCTGCAGCTCTGCGTTTTCTTTTTCATTTTTTCGGACATTCACTGATAACAAGTATATAGCCGGAACTCAGACCGGATCTGATACAAGCAGCTTTTTGCCCCTCCAAAAAAATAATAGCTCCGGCTCAGAAGTGCTGATGCCCTTCTTTGCCGAAGCTATTAATGTGCAAAAATCATACCTAATGGCTTGTCAGCCTATAGAACAAATACATAAAAGGCGCAAGCGTTGAAACAGCCAACGCTTCACTCATTTGAGCACGCTGATGAGAACGCCCGCAGCGACAGCCGAACCGATAACGCCTGCCACATTCGGTCCCATTGCGTGCATGAGAAGGAAGTTAGCAGGATTTTCCTCCTGACCGACCTTCTGAGAGATACGAGCAGCCATAGGAACGGCCGAAACACCTGCAGAGCCTATGAGGGGATTGATCTTGCCCTTTGTTGCCCAGCACATGATCTTGCCGAAGCAAACGCCGCAGGCAGTGCCGAGACAGAAGGCAACAAGTCCGAGTGCGATGATCCCCAGGGTCTTAGGCGTAAGGAAGAGTGTTCCGCTTGCCGTAGCGCCGACTGTAACGCCAAGGAAGATCGTAACTATATTCATAAGCTCGTTCTGCGCCGTCTTTGCGATCCTGTCAACAACTCCGCTTTCCTTGAACAAATTGCCAAGCATCAGCATGCCGACAAGAGGAGCCGCATCGGGCAGAAGTATTGCAACAAGTACAACAACAACTATCGGGAAGATGATCTTTTCAAGCTTTGATACGGGGCGGAGCTGCCCCATAACAACAGAACGCTCCTTCTTTGTTGTAAGCATCCTCATGATAGGCGGCTGGATTATCGGCACGAGAGCCATGTATGAATAAGCTGCGACCGCTATCGGACCAAGAAGCTCTGGAGAAAGCTTTGAGGTAACAAAAATAGCAGTGGGGCCGTCTGCACCGCCGATAATGGCTATGGAGCCCGCCTCGTTGGTTTTGAAGCCGAGAGCTATTGCTCCGATGAAGGTAATGAAGATACCTATCTGAGCTGCAGCACCAAGGATAAAGCTCTTCGGGTTTGCGATAAGCGGACCGAAGTCCGTCATAGCGCCTATGCCAAGGAAGATGAGCGGCGGGAATATGCCAAGATGAACGCCCTGATAGAGATAATAGAAAAGTCCGCCGTTTTCGGTAACGGTATAATAGACGACCTTATAAAACTCCGTTCCTTCGACATTGACATGAGTAAGAGCGGAGGGCTCGAAGCCGGCAGCAATGACCTGCGCCTTTGTCAGCAGTTCCGAGGTCGTGGGATAAGAGGCAGGGTCAAGTCCCCTTGCAGCCACCTGGTCCGCAGTAAGCATCTGAGTAACAGGATTAGCCATGATCTCAGGGAATATGTTTACGATCATCATGCCAAAGGCTATAGGCAGGAGGAGCAGCGGCTCATACTGCTTTTTTATAGCAAGAAACATCAGCACAAAGGAGATCAGTATCATCACATAGTTCTGCCAGCCGAGATGACAAAGACCCGACGATTCATACAGTCCGACAATAACGCTGCCGAGCTGAGAGAAAATTTCCATGGTTTCTCTTCCTTTCTTTTAGTATACAGTTAAGGTCAGAAGGGCGAGGTGTTGCTGATAACTCCTGCATTTCCCCATGCAGAGCGTCCCTTCCCGGACCGTTTCACAGCTCTGACCCTGTGGGGCTTGCTTCCGTAAACAGCATCGACCGCTGCGGCAATGACCGCAATGATCTCCCCCGGTATCTCACCGTTCTCGTCATCAGGCATGGTGTTCTTTACCTCTGCGGCAGGCTCAGCCTTTACCGGCTCGGGAGCCTTTACGGTCTTGACCATATTCTTCTTTTCCTTACGGTTCTTTGAGGATCTCTGTGCAGCCTGAATGATCTTTCCGTATACCGTTATGATGATTATGAGCAGTATCAGCACAACGAATACGATAATAAAGCCCGCAAGCAGCAAAGACAGTGCAAGCATCATGTTATCCATTTCTTTTCACCTCAATACAGCTCTTTATTTGTCAGAGCAATGCACATACAGCATCGCCCATTTCGGTCGTTGTGACCTTCTTAGTGCCTTCCGTATATATATCCGGAGTCCTGGTCGTTTTGAGCACCTCGGCAACAGCCTTTTCAATGGCGTCTGCGGCAGCAGGCTCATCAAGCGAATAACGAAGCATCATTGCAACGGAAAGTATCGTTGCAAGCGGATTTGCAATACCCCTGCCTGCAATATCCGGCGCAGAGCCGTGGATCGGCTCATACATGCCAAGCTTTGTGCTGTTCAGGCTTGCCGATGCAAGCATACCTATCGAACCGCTTATCATCGATGCCTCATCAGAAAGAATATCTCCGAAGATATTGGACGTAACAATAACGTCAAACTGCTTTGGGTTTCTGACAAGCTGCATAGCGCAGTTATCAACATA
>ONFW01000218.1 GCA_900317215.1 uncultured Eubacteriales bacterium
CTCTCGTCAGCCTTGCTTTCCTCCTCGGAGCTCTCGTCAGCCTTGCTTTCCTCCTCGGAGCTCTCGTCAGCCTTGCTCTCGGTCTTGCTTTCCTCCTTGGAGCTCTCGTCAGCCTTGCTTTCCTCCTCAGAAGCATTCTCATCAGGTATCTCGCCCTTATTCACCAAGACACCATCCTCCGATGCATAATAATATGACTTGCTTGAGCAGCCCGTCAGAACCACTGCAGATGAGACTGCAACAGCAAGCGCTAAAAAAATAGAAGTTATAAGTCTGCGTTTCATATCATTTACCTCCGTTGATTATGATATCTTTTCGATACATATAAACTACCTATAATTATACACTTTATGAGAAAATTTTCAATATGTTTTTTAAATCTTTTTTTAAAATTGTTTATTTTGACAATAATACAGTCTGTTCTTTTCCGAAAAGAACAAAAAAATCATTATTTAACAAGCTATTATACATCAGAAATACTATTGACGGCAACAGAATATTTTCTTACAATATGATTGTGCAAATATACGGAGAACGGCCTCCTGCCATTGGCTTTTACCATAAAAAGGCATAAAGCTGACGGTTCCGCACAGTCCTGCGGTAACGCCTCTCCGTGCAGACGCATATTTAGATTTTGGAAAGAGGTCTGAGCAATTTATGTTATTTAGGCTGATAGCACTTGATATCGACGGCACGCTCACAAACTCAAAGAAGATCATCTCGGAAAAAACAAAGGAACAGCTTATAAAATATCAAAAAAACGGAGGAACCATAGTTCTCGCTTCCGGCAGACCCACTCAGGGTATCCTGCCTTATGCAAAAACTCTCAGACTCAGGGAATACGGCGGTTATATTCTCGCCTATAACGGCGGCTGCATTATCGAATGTGCCACCGGAAGAGTGATATATCAGAACAAGCTTTCCCTCAGCTATGTTCCGGAAATATTTAACATTATAAAGAACTTCCCCGTGGGGATCAACACCTATCAGGGAGATAAGATCATCGCAGGAAATCAGATAAACAAGTACACCGAGCTTGAAGCAAGGATAAACGGCATGGAACTGGTATTCAGGGATAATTTCGTTGAATATGTGGATTTTGACATTACCAAGTGTCTGCTTCACGGTGAACCCGAGGTAATAAACGAGCTTGAAAAAATACTCAATGATAAGTTCGGAAACGAGCTGGGCATATTCAAATCAGAGCCGTTTTTTCTGGAGATCGTCCCCAAGGATATCGACAAGGCGAAGTCGCTCAGCAGACTGCTGAAGGTGCTCTCTCTGCACAAGGACGAATGCATTGCCTTCGGAGACGGCTTTAACGACATTTCTATGCTGAAATATGCTGGTCTCGGGATCGCAATGTCAAATGCCTCCGATGCGGTCAAGAAAAGCGCAGACTATGTTGCAGGCTCAAACGATGAGGACGGCATTGCTGTTCTCCTCTCTAAAATGGGACGCTCCGTTTTCCCGTCGCTTGCAATGCTCTGAGCAGGGAGTCAGGCTATTATGAATACATCAGATATAAGCATTTCTGCCGGCAGACCGACTGACGAAAGGCTCCCTAAGGAAACAGCCGTATACGACCTTCTCGACAAACTGGGGATATCATATATGCGAGCGGATCATCCAGCCTCAGATACTATGGAGGAATGTCTTGCCATAGGCGAGCTGTTAGGCGTAAGGATCTGCAAGAACCTTTTTCTCTGCAACAGACAGAAAACACGCTTTTACCTTCTCTCTATGCCTGAGGACAAGCCCTTTCGCACAAAAGATCTTTCGAGCCAGATAAACAGCTCAAGGCTCTCCTTTGCAAATGCGGACGATATGCTAAGGCTGCTGGATCTGACTCCGGGGTCGGTGAGCATCATGGGTCTCATGAATGACAGGGAAAAGCTTGTGACCCTGCTGTTGGACAAGGATATTCTCAGCCTTGAGTATTTCGGCTGTCATCCCTGCATAAACACCTCCAGTCTTAAATTAAAAACCGATGACATAATACACAAGCTGCTGCCATGTCTGGGATATGAGCCCGTGACAGTCGCACTCTGAGGATAACGCAATGGACTCTCCCGGGCATAAAAATGATTTCGACAAGCTGCTTGTAACGGTCATGCGTCAGGCGGCTGCAGCAGGAATCCCCTATTCAGATAAGATAGACCCTCATATTACAGTCAATTCAAGAGCAAAAAGCCGCTTCGGACTGTGCAAAAAAACCTCC
>ONFW01000175.1 GCA_900317215.1 uncultured Eubacteriales bacterium
GACCTGTCAACAAGCTCTCTTACTCTTTCAAGCCCCGGCTTGCTGCCAAAAACGAGCAGTGAATTGATCTTTTCTACAGCTTCTTCATAAGTCATTGCTTTCCTTCTCCTTGTATTGTTTCAGATTTTTCTTAATGCAGAATAAGGGCGGAGCCTGTCGTTTTAATAAAAAGTCCCCCTCTGTGAGGGGGAGCTTATCAAAGCATGAGAAGATTCATTCCTGAGCCTCTTTGTTTTGTTTCTGAGCCTTTATAACCTTCAGTCTCGAAAACTCCTCGCGCTCCTTCTCTTCGAGAGCGTCGGAGATGAACTTGACCGTCTCCTCAAACTTGGGTATCATGATGTTTTTCAGGGCGTTTGCCCGTTTCTGAGTCTTTTTTATAGCGTCGGCAAGTCTGTAAACGCTGTTTTCTATCTCAGCAAGATGAGCGGTGAGGCGCTTTACCTCACGAAAGCAAACGTAAGCCTCGTCAAAGGCGGAATTTGTAACGCCCAGACCATAGAACAGACTGTTTTCACTGTCGCTCTCGTCTATTGTAACTATCGGTATCTCAACTCCCATTACGCTCCTGTAGCTGAGCTGCAGGGTATCGTCCTCCGGAACTGACTTTGCGATAGCGTCAATATAGCCCATGGTGATATTAGCTCTCTGCAGGGCAAGATAGGCTCTGCTGTAGGTAATATCTATCTTTGTCTGTATTTCGGAGGCCTTATCGATCAGTGTCATCATTTCTCTGACAAGGATATTGCGCTTTTTGTCAAGCAGCTCATAGCCTGTTTTTGCAAGAGAAAGAGACTTTTTGAAGGTCATCAGATTGCCCTTGGTAGGCACAGCCTGTACAGCCATGTGTATATCACCCCACAGTCCTTATGCGTCTTCATCTCCGGTGCTTCCGGAGCCTGCATTGTCCGCAAAGGTATGGAAGCTGAGATTATCGCTGTCGTTGATATAGTGTTTATCAAGCAGAGCATCGTCAACACGGTCAAGCTCAGTTCTCGGCAGAGTAGAGAGAAGCTTCCAGCCGAGGTCGAGGCTTTGCTGAATAGTTCTGTTCTCATGGAAGCCCTGATTAACAAAAAACTGTTCAAAAAGCTTGCCAAACTGCATATATTTCTTGTCAACAGGGGAGAGCTCCTCCTCACCGATAACAGAGGCGAGGGAACGTGCATCCTGAACTCTTGCATAAGAGGCAAAAAGCTGGTTGGCAAGAGCCTGATGATCGGCTCTCGTGTAGCCCTCACCGATACCGTCCTTCATAAGACGGGAAAGAGAGGGGAGAACAGAAACCGGCGGATAGTAACCGGCACCCTCGAGCTGTCTGTCGAGAACGATCTGTCCCTCTGTGATATATCCGGTAAGATCGGGGACAGGGTGAGTTATATCATCGTTGGGCATCGTGAGGATCGGTATCTGAGTAACAGAGCCGCTGCTGCCCTTTATCATTCCTGCTCTCTCATAGAGAGAGGCAAGATCGGAATAAAGATAGCCCGGGAAGCCCTTTCTGCCGGGGATCTCACCCTTTGAAGATGAGAACTCACGGAGAGCCTCAGCGTATGAGGTCATATCAGTCATTATGACCAGAACATGCATATTGCACTCAAACGCAAGATACTCTGCAGCGGTAAGAGCGCAGCGGGGGGTAAGAGTTCTTTCGATGATCGGGTCGTTGGCAAGGTTGAGGAACATAACGACCCTTGAAAGAACGCCGCTCTGGTCAAAGCTTCTGCGGAAATAATCCGCTACGTCGTTTTTAACGCCCATTGCCGCAAAGACGATACCAAATTTATTATCACCGTCACTGTCTGAGATCTTAGCCTGTCTTACTATCTGAACGGCAAGCTCGTTATGCTTCATACCGGAGCCTGAGAAGATAGGAAGCTTTTGCCCTCTTATGAGGGTCATGAGAGTATCTATTGTGGAGATACCGGTATTTATATAGTTTCTCGGATAAACACGAGAAACAGGATTCATCGGTGTGCCGTTGACATTAGCTCTTTTTACGGGATAGATCTCTCCCAGACCGTCAATGGGTCTGCCTGCTCCGCTGAACACACGCCCCATGATCTCGGGCGAGAGCGCAAGCTCCATAGGTCTTGCTTTGAGTCTTGTTCTTGTGTTGTCAAGGGAAATAGATTTAGTACCCTCAAAAACCTGAACAACGATGCGCCTGCCGTCTATCTGAACGATCCTTCCGTGACGGTATGTACCGTTTTCAAGCCTGATATCGACCATTTCCTCAAACGAGGCGTTGTCTACATTATCAAGCACGATCAGAGAACCGTTTATCTCCTTAACGCCGACATAATCGAGAACCATTTAATTCACATCCTTGTATCCTGCAGGGGAGTCAGTCTGTCCCTGCAGCCGGTAATGATCGAGCCTCAGCCAATAGCTTTTCAGGCTGTAAGCTCGGCAAGCGCCTTGTCGATGTCCGAGATGAGAACATCAAAAAGCTCGGGCTTGCTGTTCGGGATATCGTACTTCATTTTTGCAAGGCGTTCAAAAAGACCAAGCTCCATTATCCTTGAAATAGGTATTGCGGCTGCGATGATCTTTTTTGCCTTTGCATAGAGGTGAAGTATAGCCTTCATCATCAGCTTTTGTTTCTCAAGCGGAACGAAGGTATCGTCCGCATGGAAGGCGTTCTGCTGCAGGAAGCCGACACGGACAGCCTTTGCTGTCTCTATAACGAGCTTCTGGTCATCGGGCAGAACATCGGAGCCGATGAGCTTGACTATTTCCATAAGGGAGCTTTCCTCATGGAGGATCGCTGTGATCCTGTTTCTGTATTTTATAAAATCGTCACCGAGATTCTCCCTGAACCATGGGTCGAGATCGGTGAAGTATTCGCTGTAGCTGTTCATCCAGTTGATCGCAGGATAGTGTCTTGCATAGGCAAGAGCTTTGTCGAGAGCCCAGAAGCAGCGTGTAAAACGCTTTGTATTCTGTGTTACAGGCTCAGAGAAGTCCGAGCCCTGCGGAGAAACCGCCCCGATTATCGTGACAGAGCCCTCGCTGCCGCACAGGGTATCAACACGCCCCGCTCTTTCATAAAACTCTGAAAGTCTTGAAGGCAGATATGCAGGGAAGCCCTCCTCTGCGGGCATTTCCTCAAGTCGTCCGGAGATCTCTCTGAGAGCCTCAGCCCATCTTGAGGTGGAGTCAGCCATGATAGCCACATGATATCCCATATCGCGGTAGTATTCGGCAAGGGTAAGACCGGTATAAATGGACGCCTCACGGGCTGCGACAGGCATATTTGAGGTGTTCGCTATAAGCACTGTCCTGTCCGTCATCGGTCTGCCCGATTTCGGGTCGATAAGCTCCGAGAATTCGTCGAGCACCTGGCTCATCTCGTTTCCTCTCTCACCGCAGCCGACATATACGATGATATCGGCATCGCACCACTGTGCAAGCGGATGCTGGGTCATGGTCTTTCCGGTCCCGAAGCCTCCCGGAATAGCGGCTGTGCCGCCCTTTGAGATCGGGAACATAGTATCAATAACTCTCTGACCCGTAATGAGCGGCACTGTTGCGGGGAGTCTCTCCCTGCAAGGGCGTGCGCTTCTGATCGGCCATTTCTGGCAAAGGGTCAGCTCGTGAGTCTCGCCCTTGTCGTCCTCGATCACTGCGATAACATCGTTGAGCTTGTACTTTCCGTCCGGTGCGGTTTTTACCACCTTTCCGCCGAGAAAGGGAGGAACTGTAAAGCGATGCTCGATAATGGCGGTTTCAGGACAGACGGCGTATATCATTCCGCCTGTGAGCATATCGCCCTTTTTGACCCTGAGCTTCACGTCCCATTCTTTTTCGAGGTCAAGAGGCGAAACCGCTGCGCCTCTTGAGATGAAGGAGCCGCTTTGCTCCTCGATCGCCTTTAGCGGCCGCTCGATGCCGTCGAAAATATTGTCGATAATGCCCGGTCCCAGAAGCACATTCATTGGCGCGCCTGTTCCGTAGATAGGGTCGCCGGGCTTAAGACCTGTTGTTTCCTCATAGACCTGAACGGTCGTGAATTTGTCGTTGATGCCGATTATCTCACCGACAAGGCGGGCTTCGCCGACATAAACCATTTCCATCATGGAAAAGCTTCTTGTATTTCTGACGGTAACAACAGGACCGTTTATTCCGTAAATAACATCATTTGTTGCCATTTAATAAACCATCCTATCCTTTATTTTTCGGTGACGGAGAGCCCTGAGTGCTCATAGAACCATTCTCTCTGATACATAAGTCTGGTATCGAGAGTTTCATCTGCAATAAGTCCCATGCTTCGGCTCAGCCCTGTGATACCGCCAATCCTGATATCATCCGACTTTATAAGCCTGCACCTTCCTCCGAAGGGAGCCGTCAGCTTTTTTTCATATCTGAGGTCGCTTTCCTTGACGCATAGGACGACATCATCGGAAGTGAGTACACTGCTTATCCTTACGGCGCTTTTTTCAAGCATAGCAGCATATTTGTCGGTTTTTGTGAATGCAAGAAGCTTATTCTCGGCTTTTGCAAAGACCTCGTCCTCTATTTCACGGCGCTTTGCAAATATCCTGTTCCTGCTTGCGCTTTCCGCCTTTGAAAGCTCGCTCGATATCTTGTTGTTGATATCCGCCATTTTTTTCTGTATGAGGTCGTACGCCTCCTTGAGGCCCTCCTCCTCGGCGGTGTTAAGCTCACGCTCCTTGAATTCCTCAGCCTCGCTTTGCAGCTTTCCGCGCTGCTCCTCGGCATATTTTTCAATAGCCTTCAAAAAGTTGTCCGTTTTACTTACCGTATCGGGCATGATTTCACCTCCGTACAGCTTATATTTTTACTCCTATCGCTTCCCTGACATAACGGGTGATCGAATCCTTTGTTCGGCCGCTGCCGTGTCTGTCAGGTATCTCAACAATGAGCGGCTGCTTTCTTTTGAGCTTGAGATCATACACAAGCTCGGGACAAAGGCTGACGAGTCTTTCTGTCATCAGAATGACCGCAACATCCTCCATTTCCATAGCTTCCTTAAGGGCGTCACGGACCTCCTTGTCCTCATGTACTACTACGCCGTTTATCCCTGCAAGGTGCATGCCCATCATTGTATCAACATTGTCGCTTATTAAATAGAATTTCATAAGCTCACCAACCTTGAATCACTTTTATCCGATCATCATACCTTAGAGATGATAAGGATCGAAACAAGAAGACCGTACAGAGCAACGCCTTCGCCGAGTGCAACGAAGATGAGAGCCTTACCGAAGGCCTTGGGATCCTCGCTTGTTGCGCCGATTGCTGCAGGGGCTGCATTGCCGACTGCGATGCCGCCGCCGATGCCCGAGATGCCCGTTGCAAGAGCCGCGCCTATCATTGCAAGACCGAAGTCCTTTGTTGCCGTCTCTGCTGCTGCCTCGGCAGCGCCTGCTGCATCACCTGCTGCAAAGGCTGTTATAGCCGCAACTGTAAGACAAACTGCGCCTACTGCCGCAAATGCGCCGATCTGAGAGAGAACTGCTCTTCTTCTTGTGCGTCTGCCTGCGGAAACGCTCTTATATGCATAGATAACCGAGCCTACAAGAAAAATTACGGGTACTGCCAATAAAATATATTCCAACATAGTAAAAATCCTCCGTTTTCTTTTTTGTTGTTCCCTTTGGGATCATTTCAGTTTCTTTGCCGTAACAGGCGTAAAGGGGCGTCCCTCTCCGATATAGAAGCGGCTGAAGATCTCGTAGTAATCCAGCCTGAGCACCTGAATGGCAACAAGGAGAGCCTCAAGAGCCATAACGATGCCGTTTCCTATAATGAGAATCAGCGTATAGCCCACAGCGCCGCCTACCATTTCGGCAAGAGTAAATACAACGAGCATCATGCCTGCATGAACAAGGATATATGCGCCTACACGCAGGAAGGACATGGTGTTTGTAACGTAGCTCAGGCAGATCTCAAACACCTCAAAGAAGCTCTGCGTACAGTATTCGCCCCAGCTCTTGGGCTGCCAGTTCTTTTTGCCCTTTGCAAGCCTCCCGAGAGGCTCTCTGAGGAAGATAAGAATAAGGGGAAGAACTATAAGTCCGAGGATATAGGGAAGGCTCATTATTTCAATGCCGAGCATCATCTGACAGATAAGACCCGCTATCAGAGAAACATAGAACACAAAGCCCGACACTCCGTTCGCCCCGAAGAAGGCGTTTTCATAATCCCGCCGTTTGAGAGACGAGAAGATATTGACTATCATTGCTATTGCAATTGTCACAATACCGATAGCAACAGAGCCGTAGATTATGAGGTTTATGCTGTCAGGCTCCATAACCTCGATGAGCTTTCCCTGAGTGCCGAACAGCATCCGGTGAACAGGTGTGAGAAGCTCCTCAAAGCCGAATACCGAGCCGTAAAGGAAGCCGAAGATCATTCCCATGATCCCGCAGGGGACAAGTATCCTACCTATCTCCATTTTTTTGAATTTGTACATAAGGAAGCCGATGAGGGCAACAACAAAGCCCTGACCGACGTCTCCGAACATGATGCCGAAGAACAATGTATAGGTGAATGCAACAAAGGCGGTAGGGTCTATCTCGTTATGACAGGGCAGACCGTACATTTTTACATAGAATTCGTACCGCCTGATAAAGGGCGGATTTTTGATTATCACGGGAGGAGTCTGGTTTCTTACGTCCTTGGCATCGCTGAGCGAATATTCAACGCTTGAGATGCCGTCAAGCTTTTCCGTAAACAGCTTTTCCTTGTCGGCAGGTATCCAGCCGACGAGAATGAAGCTCTTGTGATAACGGTAAGCAAAGCGCTTGATCTCGTTATATGAATCCATTTCTTCAAGCTTGGTGTAGCAGGAAAGGCATTTCTTCCTTTCCTTTTTCCAGAACTCATCAATGAGCTTTTGCTCATTTGCGAGCTTATCCTCAAGCTCCTTCTGCTTTGTCTGCAGTGATCTCATATAGTCGTCGGGCTTGCCTGCAATGGGCGGCACGTCAAGACGCTCGAAGAACAGTGAGGAGAATATCCTGTCGATCTCGTTCTTCTGCTCGGGGATCGTGAAATACGCGCCCCAATAATGAGTTTCGTCGTTGGTGAACGGAAAGAAGATAGCATACTGATTTGATGAATACTCCGACAGCTTTTCAAAGCTTTCCTTGGGCAGTCTGCCGAAATTGGGCGTGATATATTTGCACTCGGATATCTCGGTGAAATCGATATCACATCCGGTAAAGTGCTCCACCTGCTCGATAGAGCGCTTGCAGTCGTCGATCTCCTGCTCGATAAGCAGCTTCCGGCTGATCATCCGGTCTGTGTCATCAACGAATTTTTTTACATAAGTCAGCACATCGTTTTCGCTTTCATTCAGCTTTTCGACGCTTGTATATTCAAGCCTGAAGCCGGCAAGCTCACAGGTATTCTTGAGCTGCTGGATCGGCTGTGAATAAGGGTTCTTGTCGTTCAGCGGAACAAAGCTTTTTGTATCCGAAAAGAACGACATGGCGTCGTCGGGCTGGAATGAGCATGAATCTCCGCAAAACTTGACTACCTCGTCAAGCTGCGGCATCAAGCCGATGATACTGATAGCCTTAACCGGTTTTACAGACAAAGTATCACCTCCTTTAATTTTATCTTACGGGTAGCTTGATCTTTTCCTCGGGAGACAGGCCGTAACGTGTTCCCTCGATCAGGTTTATTATGTTTCTTACCTCTATCTGTTTGAGGTAGATATATGAGATCATAACGATCGTCGGATTGGGGGAGAGTCTCAGGTGATGCTTGCAGTAGGAATTGATAAGCGCATAGGAGATCTGCGTGTTATCGTAATACTGAAGCTTCGAGAGATGTCCTCCGAGATAGGTGGATCTTGCGAGCTCATATACGTCCTTGATATCATCGGCAGCACAGAATTCCTCTATCACTCTTTTCGGGAGCTTCCCGTAGGGGATAAGCATGGATCTCACTGTTTCTGCCGTAAAGCGGTGGTATTTTTTCAGCCTGAGTATACGCTCAAGGTTTTCAAAATCGAACACGGACTGAAAAAGGTCTTTCAGCTCCTTCTGCTCGGTCTTGTTGCTCATTTTTGCGATCGCTTCCATTGCCATACTGTAGTTTTTGTTGTTGAGAGCGATCTCGATCTCAGCAATCTTCATCCCCTCGCCGTCCTTAGGACGGAAGGAGTTTATCACCTGATAATACTTTGTGTGCTGCAGGACATTGATAAGATCATCGTAGGATCTTACAGTCGCAAGCCTTTTAAAGCTCACCTCGGTGAAGTGATCGAGAGATATAGGCATTGATAAGGCGTATTCCTCGGGCTTGCCGATGTTGAGCATCATCAGGCAGCGTACTATCTGCTCGATGTCGAGCTTTGAGGTAACAAAGTCCGATACCGCAAGGGCATTGTCGGTGGTATACCTTGACAGAGAAAAGATATCGAGATATATCTCCTGCCTGAGCAGCGGCTCGAGCTGTCCTCTGTGGATATCGCTCTCTACAAGACCTGTGAGCGCCCTTGAATAGCAGGTGCGTGTTTTCAGGTAGGCTGCTACCTCCGGCACTGTTTTGCACTCAACAAGCTGTCTGTAGTCGTTATCCTTGAGGCATTTGCCATACTTTGCGCGGGATTTTGCGAGAACTGCATTACAGGCTTTAGAAGGCATTTTCTTTCTCAGCTCCTTTCATTCGTGTCTATCCCTCAGTGACACGGGAGACTATTTCGTCCACCCATTTGTCGCAGTTTTCCTTATAGACACTGTCAAGTCTGCTGATAACGGCGCTGTCACGCTCTTCTATCAGCTTCAAGGATGCGTCAGCCTTTTTCTGCGCAGATTCCTGGTTTATTGATATCCTCTTTTTTGCCCTTTCAAGAAAATCATTTTTTATGCTCTCTCTCTTGGCTATGACCTGATTTTCATAATCAAGCTTGTTTTTCTGAGCCTCCTCCGTCATGTCACGGGCTTTTTTGTCCATTTCGACGATTTTTGCGATCATATCCTCCAAGGATAAAACACCCCCTTATAAAAGCATAGGCACAGGAAGGAGAGAGGGGAGACCGATCCCGCCTGAACCGTTTTCCGTGAATTATTATACTCCCCATTTATTCTAATTACAAGTGATAAAACAAGAATTATCTATAAACCGGAGTTTTTCTTTTGTGCATAATATATAGAAATGCTCCTCCGGCAAAACAGTATTATTGCGCTGCGTTTGTGAAGGTCTTGTTCTTGCCATGAGGCTGCTCAGATCTCACGATAGTTTCCGAGAAATGAAAAATCCACAAGCTCATCGGACAAGGCTCTCATCAGGGCGAGGGTCCTTCCGCTTCTGATATTTCCCGTAAAATCGAGATAGAACATATATTCAAACGGGGTTTCTGACTTTGGTCTGGATTCTATCTTTGTCAGATTGAGTCCCTCTGCGGCAAAGCGGCACAGGATATTATAAAGAGAGCCTGTTCTGTGGGGAAGAGAAAAGCACAGGCTTATCTTATCGGAATCCTTTTCTATATACAGCTCCTTTGAGATAACTATGAAGCGGGTCGTGTTTTCAGGTGCATTCTGAAAGCCTCTCTGCAGTATTTCAAGCCCGTATTCCTCCGCAGCCTCCTGAGAGCAGATCGCCGCAATGTCAGTATCAGGGCATGAAGCCACCATTTCGGCTGCGGCAGCCGTGCTTATATACTCTCGCTTTTCAAGCCCCCTTGCCCGGATAAAATCGGAGCATTGAGCAAGAGCCTGAGAATGGGAGCAGACGATATGTATGTTCCCGTTGGAGCTTCCCTTTTTTGCGGCAAGACAATGGTCTATCGGCACATCAATGGCCGCCGCAATATAAAAACGATATTTCAGCATAAGGTCATATACATCGGTGACCGAGCCTGCCGAGCTGTTCTCGATAGGCACAATGCCGAAATCGGCTTCGCCGTTTCTCAGTGCGGCAAAAACATCATGAAAGGAGGAACAGAACTCCGGCTTTTTTCCACTGAAAAGAAGCTTTTCCGCTCTGTGTGAATAGCTGCCCGGAATGCCAAAGCATACTATCCTCAGCCCGCTGCTGTCAAAGGGCACACGCTCCCTTGCACAAAGAACAGTATTGTGAAGCTCCTCTCCGCTGCCGAGCATATCGTGCTGAAGAGCCCTGCTCAGCTCCATAATGGTGGAATAAAGAAGTCTTGCGCTGTCTCCGTATTCGCCTGCTTTTTTTGCCGCCTTGTCAAGTATCATCTGCTCTCTCTCCGGGTCAAAGATAGGCAGACTGTTTTCGAGCTTATATTCTGCAACTATTTTAGAGCAGTCCATTCTTTTTTTAAAGGCTTCGATAAGCTGCTCGTCCGCCTTGTCGATCTCAGCCCTAATTTCGTTAAGCTCCAAGCATGTTTACCTCCTTTAGTATATTAATTACGGCCAAGGCTGCCGCCGCTTCTACAACGGGAACAGCCCTCACGACTATACAGGGGTCGTGTCTGCCGTTTATTTCAAGAACGGTGTTTTCTCCCTTAGTAATATCCACCGTATTCTGTTTTTTAGCTATGGACGGAGTCGGCTTTATTGCCGTGCGGAAGATTATCGGCATTCCCGTGCTGATGCCTCCGAGTATACCTCCGTGATTGTTCGTTCTCGTCCTGACGGTGTCGCCGTCATAAAAGAATTCATCGTTGTTTTCGCTGCCCCTGAGCCTTGAGCCCTCAAAGCCGGAGCCGAACTCTATTCCCTTGACTGCCGGTATCCCGAAAACGACCGAGGATATTACGTTTTCTATCCCGTAAAACATAGGGGAGCCGGCGCCTGCAGGCATTCCTGTTATCGCACACTCTACCGTGCCTCCGATGCTGTCACATGACATACGACATTCCTCGATCAGAGCTCTCATCGGCTCCTCTTTATTCGGATCTATCAGTCCGAATACCGAGCATGAGAGCCTTTCCATAAGCTCCGGTGAGATATCCGTACCGCAGAAGCGCTTGTCCTCAATACCTCCGACAGAAGCGATATGTGCGGCTATCCTTATTCCTCTGCGCCCGAGTATCTGTCTGCACACTGCTCCGGCAAACACTATCGGTGCTGTCAGCCTGCCGGAAAAGTGACCGCCGCCCCTGATATCGTTGAAGCCGTTATAGCGGAGATAGCCTGTATAATCGGCATGGGCCGGTCTTGGACAGCTCATGATATTGCCATAATCCTGCGAGCGTGTATTGTTGTTTCTTATTACGGCGCAAAGCGGAGCGCCTGTTGTTCTGTTATTCAATACTCCCGAGAGTATTTCGGGCATATCCTTTTCGAGACGGGGCGTGGCTGCCTTGTCCCTGCCCGGTGCGCGTCTGCCCATTTGAAGGAGGATACCGTCAATATCAAGCTCCTCTCCGGGCGGCAGACCGTCAATCACCGCTCCTATGCCCTCGCCGTGGCTCTCACCAAAAACCGAGAGCTTCACTCCGTTACCCCATGATGACATTTGTTTTTCCTCCAAGCTTTTTCATATCCTCAAAAAATGAAGGATAGGATTTGTTTATGCTTTCCATGTCAGAAATGACGATGTCTCCGCTGCACCGTGCCGAGGCAACAGCCAGTGACATAACTATCCTGTGGTCATTTCTGCCCTCAACGCTTCCTCCGTGCAGGGTATCCACGCCGTTTATTATCAGACCGTCCTCGGTTTCTCTTATATCCGCACCCAGCCGTGTGAGTCCTTCCGTAATAGCCGCAAGACGGTCACATTCCTTTATCCTCAGTCTTGCTGCGCCTTTTATAACTGTGGTGCCGCTGCTCAATGCAGCCGCAACGCTCAGAGCCGGCACCATATCGGGAATGTTTTCGGCATTTATCTCTATACCTTGCAAGTCGCTGCGCTTTACAGTGAGCCTGCCTTTCTCGTCAAAGCTGATATCTGCGCCTAAACGGGAGTATATTTCAACACACTCCTTATCGCC
>ONFW01000176.1 GCA_900317215.1 uncultured Eubacteriales bacterium
AATGCCTATCAGGGCTTTTACAACTCAAGCAATACTGTCTCAAGCTTTGACTGGGACAAGGATGTTATCAAGTCCAAGGGCTGGCTCAGCAGACTTAACACGACCACAATGGAGTCTAACCTTGTTGAGCCTAATGACCCCTGGGGTAAGGGTCACCCTGAAGGCAGCTACCTCCAGAACGGACCGCAGGGTGTATTTGCTGATGTCGGCAACGGCTGGTACATGGGTGAATATTTCCCAAGCAAAGATTATGTTCCGTGGTTTAACGTAATGTTTGCTCAGCAGGGCTCTGTGCTTAAAGGCACAGAAGGACCGAGCAACATCTACAACTCACAGGTCAATGAGATGCTTCACCTCTGGTATCTTGACCCCGCTGACAAGAATATCTACTTCGAGTTTGTCGGCGATCAGAAGACCGAAAAGGGCGAAGGCTATTCTTATGAGCAGCCCGGAAAGAGGTATTTCACAAAATACTATGAGGGCGCAAAATGGGATGGCAAAAAGGGTCTTGAGGATACGGTCGTTGTATATGTAAAGAATCAGAAGACAACTATCCACCTCAGGATCAAGGATGTTGACGATACAAATGTCGTTACATCTCTTCAGCCGGCTCTCCGCCCGAAAATCAAGTTGGTTGAAAGTACTGACTCAACTACTCCCATTTCGGGCACCAGCTATATAGGAGACTCATCAAAAAGAACAAGCAATATTGAAATGCAGTATGAAGGTTGTGGCTGGTGGGTCGCAAATGTTGAGACAAACAGATCCTTCAACATCACCTTCCAGTATAGCGGAGGAGAACATAAGGCATGGGCAATTGATGCAAACTCGGTGAGCAACGAGTTCTGGTTTGTTGAAAACAACGGTCTTAATCCTCACATGACAGAGGATTCAGCTCTCCGTGATCTCGATGTTCTCCCCGGCTCGTATGTTACTGTTCACGCAAAAACCTCCGAATATAACACAAAGCCCAATCCGTATCTTATTTACGCAAATCCCGGTATTGAATCAACTCCTTACAGACAACAATTACTTGATGCGTGCAATAATTCCACTCAGCTTGTTAAATCAAGGTACAAAACCGCAAGCTACAATAATGTAGTGTCTGTCAGGAATTCAGCCTATGTTATGCTTAAAAATAAGGACTTCATTAGGAATCAGCCCGGTCCTACGGATGATCTGAGAATGAATCAGGCGGATGCTTTATATAAGGCGAAGTTTGACGAACTGAAAGCTGCGATCGAAGCACTTGAAAACGTTGAAACGCAGTATGAGGATCTAAAAAATCTTATTCCCTTGGTAAATCAGGGCAAGTATGCGGAGACACAGCAGCAAAACAACGGCGAATACGATTCTGCTGCCTTTGAAGCCTTTAAGGGTACAGCCGAAAATCCCTCAAATTATATGAAGGCACAGGCTGCTCAGAACGATCCTAAGTCGGTTACACTTGATGAGGTCGCTGAACTTGAAATTGGTCTTGGTAACGATCTTGCTACCCTCAGAGCTGCAAGGCTTGACAGACAGACGCTCTCAGCAAGGGTACAGAAGCTCAAAAAGTATGAAAAGCTGCACGGCGCTTATGAGGAGGCATATCAGAACGCCTTCAACGAGGCCATTGCAAACGCAAGGACTGCCCTTGGCGTGAAATATACGTCACAGGGAGCACTTGACACTGCTCTTGAGGCACTCAATAAAGCAAAGTCAGATCTTGATGAGCATGCTATCTCAGTTCTCAACTTTGACAGGCTTAATGCACTCAAGGCTGAGGCAAACACCTATCTCAATCAGGCCGAAAAGAAAAACTGCACAGACGAAACCTATAACGCACTTGAAACTGCAATGAATAAGGCGACTGATGATGCTCCTTCAAAGACAAAGCAGTCTGATGTTGATGCTATTGCAGATGAGCTTGAAGCAGCAATAAACGGCTTTACGGTCATGAAGCCTGTTTCGAGCATGGACGAGCTCAAGAAGAACGGTCAGCTCAGATTCTGGGTTATCAACAAGTGCAGCGATCCCGATGTTGGTTTCAATATCGAAATGATACAGTCGGGCAGTGATACCGGCACAAAGAAGGACTTCAGCAGCATGGGAAGCTGGGTGCCTGTAAACGGTGATCGCTATCGTTATGAGGATATTGCGCTTGCAACAACTCAGAGAGTAATTGTTTCTACTACCAAGGCTGGTGTCGCTTTTGGCGATCCGTTTGAGGTAAATCTGGAAACAGTTGAGAATTATAACGTATGTGTTGTTATTGATGAAGACGCCAAAATGTCAAGATCACAGCTTGTCACAGTTTACGGTGACTTTGACGGAGATGAGGTCAAGGGCAAGATCGGCGGCGTTACAAACGCATCTTCTTATGAATCTCCTTATTACGTCTTCCGTTATGTTGTAACGGATGAAAACAAAGAGGATCAGTTCAATGTAGTGAATAAATTCAATTCACTTGATGCAGAGGTCCCCGGAATAAACGATTTCTACAACGCCGGTGCAGTAGCGGCTCCCGGAGAATACATCATTCTTCACACTCTTACTGAAGCAGCAGACGGAACCCGCAAGACAACTGCAAAGCTTATAGGTGTAGAGTCAGTATATCCGAAGTTCTCGGCAGAATATTTACCGCCTGAGGAGCCTTCGGAGGGTCCCACCGTAGCAAGAGACGGTGACATCCAGCTTGGCGAGATGATCGAAACAGACGGCGACTATATATGGTTTACCGATAATCCCAATGTGGACGGCGGGGCATGGTACTCAAGCTCTACTCATATTTATGCATACTTCTGGACCGGCAGCACAAAATATTCAGGCAACTGGCCCGGAGCTGATATGGGTTCGCCCACTCAAAACTCTTCAGGAGAAAATGTATTCAAGATCAAAGTTCCTGAAGGCGCTCAAAATGTTATTTTTACAAATAATGCAGGCAAGCAGACACACGATATAACGGTTCAGAGAGGACAGGGCTATTACAAGACTAATTGGTCTGATGGAAAAATGAATGTTGCACTGTGGCCGGAGGCTCCGACAACTGCAAAACCGGCGTCAAATTATGGACCCTATGAATCCAATTATATCTATCTCAAGCTCACCAGAAATGATTTCAATAACCTCCATGTTTACATGTGGGGAGGCACAAGCAACGGTGCTCCCTTCCCGGGTTATTATATGGAATACTCGCATATGGACGGCGGAAAACCGGTATATAAAGTAACACCTCCCAAGGGTGCAGATCAGCTCCTGTTTAACAACGGAAATGGTGATCTTCAGACAGTAGATATTGATCTTGTTGTCGGACATCATTATGAGCTTGGCGGCGGCGGAGGAAAATCGGTTGAGGTCAAGGATCTCGATGCCACTGTTGTAGTGGATACTGATATCTCCGGCGGCGGCGGAACCTACGATGCACCCGGCTATAATGAAGCAGACCTCACCGGCCTTGGCGGAGAACTTAAAATGGCTTATGTCGGCGGCAATAAGGTAAGGATAGTAAATGCGTCCTACAAGGAACTGTTTGGTGAAGGCGGAAAGAAGAACCACCATAACCAAAATATTGGAGACGGTAATCCGTTTGGCGGTACTACGAACAACAATGATTCCGACGGACGTCTCGGATATGCAAAGCTCACTCCGTACTATGACTGGTTTGAGTTCAAGATCCCGGTTTCAGAACAATCCTCTTATGACTTTGCTATCAAGGGTCTTAGCTCACAGGCAGGCAAACAGAATGTTCAGACAAAGATAGTTGAAAAAGCAAGAGGAAATGTATGGGTCGAGATGCTCTCCTCCAATAACAGCGGCGGCGGTCATTTCCAGAACTATAACATTTATACATTTGATCCCGAGCAGGAGCAGATAGGCGACACTCTGAGTGTTTACTTCAGACTTCCCTATGTTGATACTGCTAAACACCCTGATTATGTAAGATGGAGAAATCCTCAGATCTATGTTTCCGGTCCCTTTGCTGATACCCTCACGGATTACAGCGCAAACTTTGATGGCACACTTTCCCGTGCGCAGAATATCAATATCTATGTAAAGAAGGGTATACTCAAGAATAACCCCTTCCTTAAGTTCACTGTATATGGTCCTGACAGTGATGATCCTACCAAAGAGAAATATTACGAATTCAATACCTGTTTCCAGGGCGGTGACTATGTTCTCTTTGACCCGTCGCTTAATAATAATTTCGGCGGCTGGGAGGAATTTGTATCCGATCAGGAAAGATTGAAGAGAGCAGTAAACCTCCTCAGATCCTCATACTACGGCTGCAAGATAGTCTCTCAGTATGATAGTGAGGGTATTCAGGTGTCAGATGCATTCTTCACCTATTCACAGGGTCTTAAGGCACTCTATACAGGCAATGGAAACGAAAGTGCTGCATTCTGTAAGACTGTCACAACTAATGGCTGTACCTACTACGTTACAAAGAACTATGATGATGCTGACGATAACTGGTGCTACAACACTGCATACAGCATAAATGCATATGTTAAGGCTGCAAGGAATCTTTATTCTGTAATGAATGAGAGCAAGCAGTATATTGCGAAACCTCTGACAAGCTCTGACAACTCATTCCATGGCAATTCGGGCGGTACTTATCCCGAATATAAGTCAAGAACTGTCAAAAACAGAAAATATTCCGCTTCCTCGATCAGCACAATTAGAAGAAAGCTTTCCGACGGTGAGAAGGTATTTGCCGCCAACAGCACGGCTGAATCAATGAACAACGCTGCAAATGCAATCAAGAGCGCAATTTCAGGACGTGAGATCGACAGTGAAGGTTCAATTGCAATGGTATTCTATGATTGCCAGGACAAGGTTGAGAATGGCTCAACGTTCCAGGTCAAGTTTACTACCGAGGAAGGCTCTATGAGCTACATCAACAAGGATGTTACAGAGTTCAACCCCGAAAGATACCCGATCATCTTCCTCACAACGGAAGACACAAATGGTAATAATAAGATCTATAATGTTCAGTTTGTTGAAACAGATCTAAACGGTAATATTACAGAGCACAAGTCATATCCGTCTATGGAAATGGACGATGCATGGGTCTACATTGACCAGTTGGGCAACGGAAAGTGGAGCAAAAACTCGGCGTCAGATTACCGTGAGATCAATGCCGATATATTCCAGATGTCTGATGGATCAGATAAGCAGGAATACAAGATGATTGCATCAAAGGTAGTCGGGTCTACATATCAGCCGATGACGCTGCTCTTTACAAAGGATGCGGAAGTAATTCCTGCTTCAGGTGTAACGGAATTTACAACGTATACGATCAAGGCAGGCTCGTATTACATCGATGACAGCAATGTGGACAGTGTTGCTACAGGTGGCGTTGTAAATCTGTATACGTCCAAGGCAAAGTCGTTCTTTACGAATGTTGAAAATATCGGCTATTATTACGTAACCGCAACAGGCCTTGACGGAAAAGAGATCCAGGGTAAGGATCTTAACGGTAATGAGGTGAAGAAGGTATCAAACGGTGATGATTGGCGCGTCAATGATGACTTCAAAACAGGCGCATCCTCGCAAAGCGGTTATGTGAACTTTGCGGCAAGTGAAGGCAGCTTTACAAAGTATCCCTCGCGTTACGCATATGAATCTGACAAGGGCATTTTCTTCAGATGGGAATCAACGTCTCCGCTGTATCTCTCGTCTACAGTCAAGCTTGTCGGTTCTGAGTTCAAGTTTGCGAATATGGGTGTACTTGACGGTACCCAGACAAGAACACCGCACTTCTATCTCATTTCAAATGATGTTTCACAGAACTCCATGTATGTAGAGTTCAGGACAGACTTCTATGTCAAGTATATTGATGATAAGGGCTATAAGCGCCAGTTCGCTATCCGTGAAGGCAAGTATGAGATCAGAAAGCCGAAGGACGATGAGGACAGAAGCTACATTGCTGATCTGTTTGATTATGAATATTGGAAGGTCATGGAGAATATCACATTCATCGGCAGAGGCACCTTCAATGATGAAGGCTCCGGCTCCACCGGTGAGCTTGTAGACGGAACCTACAGCAACTGATATTCAATAGCAGATTTATTGCTTAACCCGAAAAAGGGGTTGTTGCGTTAAAGCGCAGCAGCCCCTTTTTAATACATTAAAAAACGGGCGTGATGTTGAACATCACGCCCTTAGTTATATCAATAATAATCAGGTGCATTGGCACGAGGCAAGCACAGCCATTGCAGCATCGTGCAGAGCTGGAGTAACACCGGCACAGCAGTCAGGATCAACAGTCACGGTGCTTTCAGGGAAAAATGCTTTAAGAAGCAGTGCGTTTGAAATGACGCATATATCTGTACATAGACCGATAAGCTCAATGCTAAGTTCTTCTCCGTCAGCAAGCTTCTCAAGCAAAAAGGGAAGCTCCTTTGAGCCGAAGGTGTTTTTCTCAATGACATAATGATCCTTGCCCTCAATTGCCGCAGCGATCTGAGGGGAGAGCCTCCAACCCTCTGTGTTCTTTATACAGTGCGGTACAGGAAGCTTTTTGCCTTCAGCAGAATCGAGATAGTTCTCAAAATGGGTATCGAGGGTTGCAATGATCGTTCCCTCAAAAGAGCTAATTTTATCTACGGTTTTAGGTAAGATATCGACAGCCTCTTTTGTTCCGAGAGCGCCGTCAATAAAATCCTTTTGCATATCAACTACAATAAGAAACCTTTTCATGATCTTCCTCCTGTTGTTCAATAGTCGCAGCTCTGCTCAACACGTTTAAGACGGAAGGCCACAGAGCGTTTAAGATAATCAAGATATTCCATATCCCTGCACATAGCCTTTTCCGGGGTATCGGATAGCTTGGCAACCGGTCTTCCGTTAACGTACTGAAGCTTGATAACAATGTTCAGCGCCGGAACAAAGGTGTCGTTTGTACAGAAGGTTCCGATACCAAATGATACCTTTGTTTTGTCTTTAAAATAATCAAACAGCTTTTGAGCCTTGTCGAAATCGAGACTGTCAGAAAAAAGTAATAGCTTGGTCATGGGGTCGATCCCGTATTTTTTATAGTGGGAGATAAGCTTTTCTCCCCATTCATAGGGATCTCCGCTGTCATGACGGACGCCGCTGTAGTTGTTTACCATTGAGCGGTTGAAATCAAGCAGGAAAAGGTCAGTAGTAACGGTATCCGTCAGCGCAGTTCCGTTATCACCCTTATACTCATCGTACCAATCGTTCATTGCGTGCTGATTAGTAAAGGCAAGCGGTATACTGTCTATTCCCTGATACATCTGTACAAATTCGTGAGCATAAGTTCCGATCGGAGTAAGCCCGTATTTCTTTGCAAGATATACGTTTGATGTTCCGACACAGTTATTTGTTTCAAAAGCGAGTCGTCTGACAACCGTATCTTCCCATTCCCTTGACAGTCTTCTTCGACAGCCGAATTCTGCGAATTTAAAGCTGTATCTGCCGGATTTGAATTCGCTGATCTTTTTATCCAGCCTTTCCTCCGCAGAGGCCTTAAGCTCGTCATAATTGTAGTTCAGTCTGAAATACACCTCGTTCACTATCTCCAGCAGATATATCTCAAACTGCATTGCGGAGAAAAGCGGGCCTTTTATCATTATTTCAAGCTCACCTTCGTCAGTCCTTGAAATATAAACATATTCTCTTATAGGTCTCCAAAGCCTTAGAAATTCAACATAGTCGTTTTTGATAAACCGGATCGAGCGGAGATAATTCAGCTCCTCTTTGGTGAATCTGAGGCTGCACAGGTGATCGACCTGCTCGTTGATCTCTTGGACGACCTCCTCAGAAAATGTCACATCCTTATTGCGGCATTTAAAATAATATTCGCCGCAAAGGTCTGTATGTTTGTGAAAGATCACCTGATCCATGTTGAATTTGTACAGGTCAGTATCCAACAGCGATATAACTATCGGCTCCAATTTCATTTAATATCAACCCTTCTGTTTTTCTTATCAGTAAGCAATTGAAAACTCAATCATTTTTAGCCAGCATATCTTCGGTCATGCTGAGAATATCTCCGTACACCCTTTTGTAAGCCTCACCAAGTCCAGGATCGGCTTCACTGAGTATTCTGATCTGCTCAAGACGCATCTCACGGCGTTGCATATAAGTCTCGGGGTCGCGTCTGTAAAGCTCTCTTGCTCTGTCAATACGTCTTTTCCTGACTCTTTCAAGAACGTCAGGGTCGATATCAGGCATTCTTGCTTCAATTATTCTTCTCCGCTCCTCGAGTACCCTTCCTATCCTTTCGCCCTGATCGGGATGTCTGACAGCCCTGTCAAGAAGTCTGGATTCAAGCCGGTCAAGAAGCTCGTCTTCATCATAAAGATTGAGTCTGCCCCAGCGTGTAAGACTTTCTATCTTCTCCACTGTCTGCGGAGTAAGTCCCTCGTCCTTTTTGATGCTCTGATAGACCTCCTCGGTGAGCTTCTGCTTGAATTCCTCAGCATTGTCACCCAAAGCCCATTCAAGCTCCGCCTGCAGCCCCTTATCATCTACTGCCTCAGAATCCCTGTATACTTCTCCGTTAAAAGAAGGCTCGGTCGGATAAGGCTTTTTGATCCCTGCGTCTCTCAGAGCAAGAGCTGTTGTCATTCTCACTGCACCGTTTTTTATCAGCTCGTCAGCTCCAAACTTTCTCAGACTGTCATTGACTGTTCCGATATGCTCTGTAATATAAAAGCGGATATTCTTTTCATGATATTCCTTATAAAGCTGTAAAAGCTTCTCTGAAGCAGCCATATCTATACTGCTTACTGCACTTGCATTTATTATAACACATTTTGTATTATCATCAACAGCTTTTTCAAGATCATTTTGAATGATCTGCGTATTTGCAAAAAAGATGTTTCCGCCGAAACGATAAATTACTGCGCCCTTCACAGGCATTGCCTGCTTGTTTCTGTCAAGGTGATAAAAACCCTCTCGACCCTTTATAATCCCCATAAGACCTCTCGGGGGAGCAACAGTTTTTATCATGACTGCAAAGTATGAAAGAACAATGCCGATCATAACACCGTATACTGTGCCGAATATCAGCAAGCCCAAAAAGGCGGCAATAAAGATGAAAAACTCCTGTTTGCTTGTATTTAGCAGTTTTTTGGCAAGGGAAAATTCACAAGCGCCCATGAGCGCGCTGATAACGATAGCTGTAAGCACGGGTACGGGCAGAAGCCCTATTATCGGAGCAGCAAACAGGAGAACGAGGAGCATTGAAGCTGCCGCAAATACTGAAAGCCACTGGGAGCCTGCACCAAATTGTCTGACGATACCTGTTCTTGAAACACTGCCATTTACAGGGCAGCACCCGGAAAGTGAAGCTGCAAAATTGGCAAGACTGTATGCTAAAAGCTCGCGGTTAGTATTCAGGCGATAGCCGTCCTTTGCGGCATTGCTGCTTGAGGCAAGGAGAGATTCGGCAAGAATAACGGCGGCTATGCTGAGCGAGTCGAACAACAGCTCGGACAGCATATCAAGGTCAAACTGAGAAAAAGGAAGCTTTACAGGAGGCAGCCCGGCTTCTGTTTCCGGCAGGAGCTTAATGCCGTAATCAGAAAGCGGCAGACAGCAGCTAAGTATCACTCCGACTGCCATGATGATGACCGACATAGGAACCTTTGGCGCAATGTGTCTGAACAGAGTGATGACTGCGATAACTGTTGCTCCTGTCAGAAATGACCACGGGCTAAAGGAAGAAAGCTGCTCTGCAATGTGTTTGATCAGCGCGGGAGCCTCTCCGATGCCTGCAGTGCCGCCAAAAAGCTTAGGTATCTGCATAAGGATAATAGTGCAGCAAATCCCTGAAATGAAACCTCCCATTACAGGCTCGGAAATATATCGTACTATCCTGTCGGCCTTGAACAGGAAAAACAGCAGCAGCCAACACGCGGTGAAAAAGGCGATCAGCGGAACAGCACGGGCAGCATTTTCCGATCCGGCTTCTATTCCGAGACCGGCAAGAGCCGTACCGACAAGAGCTGCCGGAGCCGCATCAACTCCAAAAACAAAATCACGGGAGCTTGTGAGCAGTCCGAAAAGGAAAATTGGCAGTACAGAGCCGTAAAGACCGCACTGCATTGGCAGACCTGCTATCTGAGCATAGCCCATTGATATAGGGATCGATACAAGAGCGATAATGATACCGCCTGCGGCGTCTCGGAGAAATCCCACAGGACTGCGTTTTCTGAAAAAACTGTTCCTAAAGTCCGCAAGTGCTTTAATAGCCAAGGTCACTGCACCTCCTGTCGTTAAAACTCCGGTCTTGGTATTATATTCAGGCAGCGGCAAGGAGCTTCTGACATTTATCATGCAAAGCGGCAACAGCCTTATGATACTGCCGATTGTTCTGCCAAGCATATTATAATAACAATGTCTTTTTTAAATTATACACCACCCTCATAATAATTACAAGGAGTGCTGTCA
>ONFW01000143.1 GCA_900317215.1 uncultured Eubacteriales bacterium
AACCGAATACTGCTCGTCCTTGACGCCGATAGTGCCGTACTCATCTACACCGAAGATAGAGAAGTCGAAGCATGCATCTGCGACACCCGCATACTCAAGCGCACCCTTGACAGTGCAGCCCTTTGCAGCGGCAAGTCTCTCTTCCTCAGAACCATTTGCTGCGGGCAGCTTGTCAGCCTTAACATTTGCAGCATATTCCTCATCGATCATTCCGGATACTATTGAAGCATAATAATCCTTGCAAGCACAGTCTATTGTAGCTGCATCAGTCTTATCTCCGCATTCAGCGCCGAATGAAGCGTTGACTCTTTCAGCTACCTCATCCATACCCTTTTTGATCTCATTCTTATCTGTCGTCTTTGTCATTTCAAAGCTCTTTCCGTCAGCCTTGAGAATTACACTTCCGTTTGAATACTCCGTTACCTCGAGGCTGTATTTCTTCTCACCCTCAGGAGCATTCTCAGAAACAAGCGTGAAGCTTGCCGTTGTTGAGCCGTCGCCATTCTTATTTGACTTATACTCCGTGATCCTTCCGTCTGCAAGGATCACCGGCTCACCGCCCTCAAGAACAACAAGTCCGCCGATCCCGAATTCCGATTTGTCGTCAAGCTTTAAAAAACATGCATCGGCTCCGTTCTCATCGCTGCGTAAATACGCATACTCAATATTCTCAGTGACGTCACCGTTCATAACCGTTGCAGAGTCCGACTTTGTTGCAGCAGTTGTTGCTGTAGTTGCCACTGACGCCTCAGTGCTTGCCGCTACACTGGACTGAGCCGAGGACGCCGAAGCTTCTTCCTTTTTGCCGCCGCAGCCTGTTGCCGTGCATACGAGCATTGTTGCCGCCATTATCGCCATAAGGATCCTTGTTACTGTCTTTTTCATTTTTAATTTCCCCTTTCAGTTGTTTGGTGTGTTGTTTTGTTGTTATGGCTATATCATACATGACCAAAGTGACATGAAAGTGACTGTGGGAAATTCTTTTATTTTTTTTCTAAAAATTGCCCCGTACCTCAAAAGCACGGGGCATAACGCGCGAAACGGACTCCTGCAAGGATCATTCAGTTTTATCCTCGAATAAAGGGACATCCTTTTCAGCACCGCAAAGACAGGTCGTGACGTAAGACGGGTTGATCCTGCCGCAGGAGCATTTCCATTCTCCATCGGAAAGAATATCCTTCAAATCATCCTCGGTTTCTTTCTTAACGGTCGGCACAGGCTTTTTATTGCCGCACAGACATTTAGTAACCTTGAACGAGTTAGATCTGCCGCAGGAGCATCTCCATTCTCCATTAGGAAGAACCTTCTTTACCGCTTCGGAGGCCTCAGGATCAACGCCGTTCTTTTCCTCTAATTCCTTTTTGAGCCTTTCAAGCTCCTTCACCAGATATTCAGTTCTTATGTCAGGCTTTGCACATGCAAAAGCAAAGCCGATCTCGTTGAAGATCAATCCGACAAAGAACCATTTTGTTGTGGAATGATAGGCGTCCTTGTATCCCTTGTTTTCTATGACCGAGGACGCAGCAGTTCCCCATGCGATACATATAAGTCCATATACAAAAATAACTATAAGAATATAGATCCATCTCATCTCTCCGACAATGTAGTTTCCAAGCCACGCAAGCAAAAATGATACACCTAATCCAAAAATTCCCATAATAACACCACCTCCTGAATTATTCTTCTTATTTTTTTCTGCCGTCGATATACTGATTTATGTAACAAGTTTCATCGTAACGGAATGTTTTTTCCGACCTGTATCGCAGCAAGGATAATTCTCGCCGCTTTCCGCTAATTTCCCCTTTGTCCCTCCTTTTTTGTGTTTTCATTCTTAATAACAGCGGACTTCATACAGCAGCGGCAATTTTTTTTAAAAAATTACAAAAAAATTCCGTACAAGGACTTTCTCTCTTCTGAGATATCTGTCCTTGTACGGAGACTGATAAGTTCATATACGCCTGTTTTATACAAACGCAAATGCTTTCATTTCATCAAGCGGTATTTTTTTGATAAAGCATTCACCTATGCTTTTCAGTATTATAAAGCTTATGCTCCTGCCGGAGCTTTTCTTGTCCCCTCTTGCAGCATCACATATTTCCTCTGCACTGTACGGGCTGTCCACAGGAAGACCGTATTTCCTGAGAAGAGCTTCAAGCCTGCATGATGTTCCGACTTCGGTAATTCCATGATTTTCGCTGAGTCTTGTTATCAGCGCCGCCCCTGCAGCCACAGCCTCGCCATGGGTATAGCCCGAATATCCGCCCAGCTTCTCTATAGCGTGACCGAAGGTATGCCCGAAATTGAGTATTGCCCTCTCTCCCGTATCAAGCTCGTCACGCTCGACCACATCACGCTTTATAGAAACACAACGGCAGATTATTTCATCTATTATATCGTGAGCGTTACTGCTTTCAAGCATTTCAAAGAGCGGTCTGCTCTTGATACAGCCATACTTGACCACCTCGCCGAGCCCGTCCCTGAAAAATTTTTCAGGGAGCGTATTCAGAGTGTCGGGGTCGATAATGACTGTCCTCGGCTGACGGAAGGCGCCTACAAGGTTTTTCCCGAACGGCATATCCACTGCGGTCTTTCCTCCCACAGAGGAATCTACCTGCGCAAGAAGGCTTGTAGGTATCTGTACAAAATCTATTCCCCGAAGATAGGTTGCAGCCGCAAAGCCTGCCATGTCTCCGGTAACTCCGCCTCCGAGAGCGACTATAATATCACTTCTTGTTATGTTATTCTCAAAAAAACAGCCGTACATTTTTTCGACCGTTGAAAGTCTCTTTGACTTTTCTCCCGCCTCAAAAACAAATTCCGACACCTCAAAGCCGTTTTCCTCAAGAGAAGCTCTTACGCTCCCCGAATATATCGGCGCTACGTTCGTATCGCTTACGATCACCGCTCTGACTGCCCTTGTCAGCGGTCTGATAAGCTCTCCCGCATTTGTGAGGCTTCCCCTTTCTATAACAATGCTGTAGGGGATGCCTGTTTTCACTTCAACAGTTCTCATTCACCCAACTCCTCCTTTATTTCCTTTCCCTTATGAAGAAGCTCCGCAAGCTCTCTGCGGTCACCCTTTTCTATTCCCTTTTTTATAAGTTCAAGATTATCTATCAAGGTCTGCATCTCATCGGAAAGGGGCTCCTTATTTTCAATAAACAGCTCCGCCCATAGCTCTGCGTTGATATTCGCAACACGGGAAACGTCCCTGTAGCTGCCTGCAGAAAAGCCCTTATGCTTCATACATCTCGGGCTGAAAACATAAGCGCAGGCAAGTGCATGAGGGAGCTGAGAGGTAAAGGCTATCATTCTGTCATGCTCCTCAGGCGTTGTAAAAACCGTCATACCGAAGCCCAGCTTTTTAACCAGATCCGCAACCGTATCGACTGCTCCCTGCGGCGCCGAGCAGGGCAGGATTATCCCGCTCGCACCAAGGAACAGGTCCGCCTCCGAAACGTCAAAGCCGTTCTTCTCCTTTCCTGCCATAGGGTGAAACCCGACAAAGAAAAAGCCGTTTTCATTTGCAAGCCGTTCAAGCGCGGGGCATATTTTTGATTTGATCCCGCAGGTATCCACAACGATACAGCCCTTTTTTATCCTGCTCCGGTTCTTATCCACAAATGCCACAGCAGCATCGGGGTAGGTACCTAATATCAGCATATCCGCCCTTTCAAGTATACTCTCATCAGCAGCCTCATCTATTGCTCTGCAGGCAAGCGCCTTTTCGAGCGGATCTCTGCTCCTGTTTATCCCGTATACATAGTTATCGGTGTATTTCTTTATTGCCTTTGCCATTGACCCGCCTATTATCCCGAGTCCCGATATAACGATATTCATACCAA
>ONFW01000178.1 GCA_900317215.1 uncultured Eubacteriales bacterium
AAAAGGATCTCACAAAGGATTTCACTCCTATAGCCCGTCTTAAGGAGCTGCCGGAATATATGAAAACGAATCCGCAGCTTTATGCCGATATGCTTGAAAATATGCTCAAGCTTTATTATACCGCCATACTTACAGGCAGAGCAAATTTGGAAAACTATAAGCACAGATATTCCGGTGACGAGCTGCCGTCCGAAAATGCTACGGCGCAGAAACGCAGAGATATCGCAGAATACTGTACCGTAGGAGGAGCGCTTGAGTATTTTGGGTATGATGATAAGAATTACATGAAATACTATGAGATGTACAACGGCTGTCTGCCTTTTTTCTGCTTTGACAGAGACGCTAATATATATATCAGAGAAGGTATGCTTGCCGATAACATTCTGCCGATGACGGGATATGTGTATTCTCTGTATTTTATATTCAGATATGCAAATATAGACAAAATAGAAAGAGAAGCGCTCAGCTTTGCAGCAGCAGAGATAAACAGGGCTGTGAACGACTATTATTATGGGATAAAGAACGGTACAGTAACAGCATCGAAAAAGCTGAAATATACCTCGGATAAGCTGCCGGAAAAATCAGCAGACCAATCGGAACGAGATAAATGCGCCAGGGAGGCTACAATACAGGGTGCGCTCGATTATTACGGCTGCTACACTCCCTTGTATCCGTGTGTTACCGAACTCGGATACAATAAAAAATCTCAGATATTCACTTTGCCGGATTTTAACGATCCTGAAATGATATCAATAAGCTCACCCGAGACAAAGCTCTCGGTATTATACGGCTGAGAGAATAACAAGACACGGCGTACTGCAGAAGCGCGCCGTGTCTTGTTTTAAACATAATGTTTTATTTTGCAAATTCGGTGATTATATCAATGGTTTTGTCTGCTGCAAGCCTGCTGAATGTGGAATACTCGATACAGTCTTCTTCACTGCTCATGCTGTCAGAAATGCAGCGCAGCACGGCAAACGGCAGTTTATTTATCCTGCAGACCTGACCGATACTTCCGCCCTCCATTTCACAGGCTATTGCTCCGAAGCGTTCATTAAGAGACGTTCTTTTTTCATTTCCGCCTATGAACTGATCTCCTGTGGCAACTATTCCGGTAACATGGTTTTTCTCGCCTACTCGGTCACAGGCGTTTTCGAGCTTTGCGATAAGCTCGTCGCTGCAGGGTATCTCAACGATCTTTTCATCGTGCAGAAAAAGCTCTGCGGGTCGGTCGCCGATGATAGTTGTGTCCATATCATGCTGTATGACTGCCTTGGCTATAACGACATGGCCTATATGAGTTTTTCTGCAGGTGCTTCCGGCTATCCCTGTATTGATAATGCATTCGGGATGATAAGTCAGGATCATAGTCTGCGCACATACAGCAGCATTTACCTTGCCTATTCCGCATTTAGCCGTTACACATTCGGTATTTCCGAGCTTTCCTCTTGTAAATCTGATACCGCTGATGATTTCGGTGCTTTTATCAGTCATTCTTTCTGTTATACCGTTGACCTCTATATCCATTGCGCCAATTAATCCTATCATATTTTTACCTCCTGTATTCTCAACATGGTACATTCTTGATGTTGAAAACATTTCTATTCAAAAAACGGCTCACTCATGCTTTCGGGCAGAATGAGTCGTTCTTCTTTTTTGCTGTGTTTCAGGCTGTTTGTTCAGGCAGCCTTGGAGCTTTCCTCAGTTTTTGAGCTTTCCTCTGTTTTTGAACTCTCCTCGGATTTTGAACTCTCTTCTGATTTGGAGCTCTCCTCGGATTTTGAACTCTCCTCAGTTTTTGAGCCTTCCTCGTTATTCTTTGAAGAATAGAAGCCCTTGAATACCTGTTCCATTTCCTTCTTGCGGACAACATTTCCTTCGTTTGTAGAAGGATCGTTATAAATCATCATATACTTTTCGTTATCCGAAAGGAAGGCATTGTAGGTAGTGCCATTGTCGATATCTTCCCTGCCGAAAAGATGGAAGGAGCCTGATTCTTTTATTTCACCAATAACACGCTTTGCATTTTCATCGAGAGCGGATGGATCATACTCGTATAATTCGCAGACAACGGTAGAACCGTTAACATTATAGATATACCTGTACCCCTTTTTTGAGCCTATGACCTCTGAGAGCATGATTGTGGGGTCGGTATGTGTGGGGAGATACTTGAGTGCCTGTAGATATTTTACAAGACCGTCAAGGTCATCATTATAGTCCTTATATGAAATGGTATCGACAGAAACGCCGTCTGCGGTTTCTATGTTTTCATAGCTGGGACCATTTCCGAAGCAGCCGCTCAGAGACAACATCAAAATTGCACAAAGCATAGCAAGTAATAATTTTTTCATAATTTCCTCCGATATAATCTTTAAATAACAATAAAGCTATTATAACTCATTTTATCCGCCAATTCAAGAGTAATATTATCAGAAAGACGTAAGAAAGACGTAAATCGTTGAAAAAACGGCTGACACACGTATTTTTGTGTATCAGCCGAAGAAATATTATTTGAATTTGAACATATCATCATAATCGTCAGAAAATCCACTGCCTGTATTTTCATTGTTATTGTATGGAGAACTGCTCTGACCCTGAG
>ONFW01000179.1 GCA_900317215.1 uncultured Eubacteriales bacterium
CCGTTGTTGCGCCTGCTATCATCAGAGCCGCAAGAGCTGCGCTGATGACAGCAGTTTTTGTGATCTTCATTTTTACCATTTCCTTTATCTTTTATTTGGAAACTCCTGAAGCTTCGGCGCAGGCTTTATCTTCTTCTGCAAACGGATCCTTTTTTGCAGCTCCGCGATTATAAAGCTTCAAAAGCTGTTCCCTTCAGAGGTTTATTCCGGCTTAGTCTTATTTACGACAGAGGCATGGCTGCAGAACCGTTTGTATATAGCCTTTATGTCTGCAGCCCGTTCAACAGCCCGGTATCAGTTCATCATATTGCCTCTGCCAAAATCCCCCCTGTTTCCTCTGCCGCCCATTCCGCCGCCCATCATGGACTGAGGAATACTGTCGACCTGAGTGCCGTTTATGATGATCGTGCCGCCGTTAGACTGAGCTGTTCCGTCATAATCAAAGGAAGACATCGTGGCTGTCACATCTATTGTGCCGCCGTTTACAATGATATTTCCGTTTGCATCAACTGCGTCTGTGTCGCCCTGACCCATAACTATCTTAGTGGTGCCTCCGTTGAATTCGACTGTCGGAGTTCCGCAGGACCTGCTCTTGTAGGAGGCGTTGATACCGTCGTCAGAAGCGGTTATACTGATATCTCCGCCGTTTATCTGCACATAGGTCGCCTCGATCCCCTCCGAGCCTGTTACGGTAAAGCTGCCGCCGTCTATCATTACGAAGGTCGTCGCCTGCAGAGCATCACTTGATGCCGTTATATTGAAGCTGCCGTTTTTAACATAGATATATCCCTTAGAATCGTCGTCATCATTTTCGCTGTGGAAGGCGTCCTTGGAGGTGTTGATCTCAAAGCTGCCGTCATAAACAGCTATCGAATCATTTGCCTCAATGCTGTCCTTCGTTGTGGTAAGCTTATAAGTGCCGCCTGTCAGCTTTATCCCGTCCTTGCCTGAGATACCGTTCTCAGAGGATTTTATCACAAGAGTTCCGGTTCCGTTGAGCACGAGATCGTCCTTTGAAAAGATGACCGCATCGGTTTTTGTATCGCCGTCTGCAGTGAAGCTACCTGTTACAGAAAGTGTGCTTTGGCTGCCTGCTGTTGTGATGAAGCATTTATCCGCTGACGAAACATATATTACCGGTGAAGATGTATTTGTTACATTCAGACCGTCAAGCACAAGCTGTACCTTTGCCTTGCTGTCGGCCTCGACCTTTACCGTAAAATCGGAAGCCGTACCCGTGATGATATACACGCCCTCCTCGGTTATAGTCTCGGTCTTATTGTCCGCAGCCTGTATCGTCTTTGCCGATGAGGTGTCCGCCGTCTGGAGAAGATCGCGCTCCGAGAAAAGAGACTCTGTGTCAAGCTCCGGAGTTACAGATTCTCCTGTAGTTCCCGTCTGCTCAAAGGGCTGCTGCCCGTTGCCCCAATCTCCGCCGGGACGCTGAGGGAACTGTCCGTTCTCCTGCTGCTGAGGCTGCTGCGGAGGCTGCTCTGTACCGGACTGCTGTGAGGGTGATTCGGGCCTGTCAGTCTTCTCTGTGGCGTCGGTATTACTGTCCGTACCCGGGGTATCGGAGTCTTCGGTTCCGAAAATCTCGTCAAAGCTTTTACCTGAGCTGCCGGTGCTGCTTTTACCTGATGCGGAGCTTTCCTCAGGGGTGCTTTTCAGCTCTGTACCCGTTGATGAAACGGAGTTTTCTGCTGTTGACTGTGTTTCGTCGTTTCGGGGTGTACTGCAGGCTGCAAGGGTCGTTAAAAGAAAAGCTGATATAAGAACAGATAATGTTTTTTTCATAGCTCTTACCTCCGTTGCTGTATTGTTTTCCTTTGTTGATCGTATTATAACCCTTGTCTTTGGAAAGAAAAAGGAAACCATGTGGAATCTGTGTGGAATAATCAGTTTTTTTATTAACTTCTGCAGCAGATACGGGCGAAAAAAGCCATGTGATGAGACAGGAGAAGACAGGCGCTTACTCACAAGGCACAGGCCGTATTCTTCTGTTGGTGTGCTTTTGGGTCTTTTATTATGAGGAAGGATATGATATAATGAAGCTGTTGAGGTGATAATATGAGAATTACCATAAAAAGGACGGCTGTTCGTGTAATGTCGGTCATAACAGCCATGTGTACTGTTTTTTCCGCCGCAGGCTGCGGCAGCTACGCAGGAGACGACAGCGATTCGGGAAGAAGCCTCTGGACAGTAACCACTATCGAGAGCTCCTTCAAAAACCGCGATCAGATGGTTTCAGGCGCTGTTGAAGGCTCTGCGGCCTCCTCCCTGCCTGAGACGTCAGTGACAGTTGTCTCAGAGCCGCCCGTAACGGAAAACAGCTTTACCCTCATGGTATATATGTGCGGCTCGGATATAGAAAAAAACACAGGCAACGCAACCAAGGATATTTTTGAGATGATAGCGGGCTGCGGACAAAACAAAAATGTCAATGTCATCGTTCAGACAGGAGGCTCATCACGCTGGCAGAACGATATTGTAGCAGCCGACAGATGTCAGCGGTACAGGATAACAAAGGACGGCATGATCCTCATTGACGATACTCTCGGGCAGAAAAGCATGGGAAAAGGCGATTCGCTGAGAGATTTCATCAGCTTTACCGCAAAAAAATACCCCGCTCAGAGATACGGGCTTGTTCTGTGGGATCACGGCGGCGGCAGCGCAGGCGGCTGGTGCTATGACGAGAACTATCCCATGGAAATGATGTCTATGCCCGCGCTTTGCGATGCTTTAGCCTCGGCAGGGGCAAGCTTTGATCTGATTTGCTTTGACGCCTGTCTTATGGGCGGCTTTGAGACTTGTCTTGCTCTTGCGCCCTATACGGACAGACTGATCGCCTCCGAGGAGGTGATCCCAAACTGCGGTCTGTACTATACCGACATGATCTCGGCTGTTTATTCCGACCCGACGATATCAGCGGACGAGCTGGGACGGATCATTGTTGACAGCTATATCGGCAGGGCATACGAGGCTTCTCCATACAAATATTCCACTCTCGGCGTTTTTGATACCAAAAAGGTAGTCAACGAGGTTCTCCCTGCGCTTAACAAGGCTGCACAAGGCTGCTCCTCACAACTGAACAACGGCGGCTATGCCGACCTTTCATTAAAGCGTTCAAAGCTGAAGGAAATGTCTGACGGAGAGAATTATATAGATATGTACGCCTTTGCGGAATCCGAAAACAATACCGAATTGATAAACAGGCTTGACACGGCGACGGTGTATTTCAAAGCGACCGACAACTACACCGGAGATCACGGGCTCAATCTTTATTATCCCTACCATGATCTTAGTATGATAGATAATATGGACAGTCTCTATGTCAAGGCAGGAATAAGCTCTGGATACACCGATTATCTTCACAGCTTTGCGAATGTCATGGCAGGCGGACAGCTCTCAGCAGAAAGCCCCTCCGCAGAAGAGAGCTACTCGGATTATGAATGGTATGATGACAGTGAGGCTTATGCTCCCGATTATTATGAGGAATACAACAGCAGCACCGATATAGACAAGCTTGAAATAATAAAGCGAAACGGACAGTTCGTGCTTGATCTTTCTGACGAAGACCGTGAAAAGATCAGCAAGATAGAGCTGGTGTGCATGCTCCCCTTTGAAGAGGGCTTTATCGCCCTCGGAACAGATGATTATTACGTCTGGGACGAGGAGAACGATCTGATAGTAGGATACGACAAAACATGGGTCTTTCTTGACGGTCAGATCGTTCCGTTCTTCAATGAGGAGAGCTATTCCGAGGACGATCACTACATAAGCTACGGCTATGTCCCCTGTGAATATAACGGAGTTAAAGCGCAGATCATTATTGTCTGGAGCACAGAGCTTCCTCAGGGCTTTGTTGCAGGCGTCAGACCTGTTTATGATGACAGCAGCATCACTACAAAGGGCTTGTATGACCTGAGGGACGGAGACACCTTCAAAGTAAGCTTTGATCTTTACGATGAGAACATGAATTATCTGACTGCCTTTACCGATGAAAGGGAATTCACAGTGGACGGTGAGCTCAAGGTATCCTATGAGGATATCAGCAGCATCGGAGATACATATATTTTCTACAGGATATATGATATTTTCAACAACGTCTATACTACCGAAAGCGTCACCTACAACGCTTCATAAAAAAAGACTGCCCCACACTGAGTGAGGCAGTTTTTCTGTTTTTTATCCTTCCTTAAGCATGCTGTCTGTCCATTCCTTGACCTGCTGAGCTGTTTCCTCTCCGGAAAAGCGCTTTCCTTCGAGCCAGTTTCCTTTTCCCGTAAGCTCAGAGAGCTTTTTTGCGCTGTCCCCTATATCGGAATGCAGCGAGGTGCAGAAGGGTATCACGGTCTTTCCGTCAAGGTCGTGCGTTTCAACAAAGGTGCTCATTATTCTGGGAGCTTCTCCCCACCATATCGGATATCCTATAAAGACAGTCTTGTATTCCTGAATATACTTGATATCCTCCTTGAGCTCGGGCCTTGCGGAAGGATCGTCCATTTCCTTGTTGGCACGGCTGTCGGAATCATGTATATTGAGATCGCCGTCCGTATATGCGACCTTCGGCTTTATCTCGTAAATATCCGCTCCTGCTGCAGCGGCTATTTTTTTTGCCGTATTCATAGTTTCTCCTGTTGCGGAAAAATACACAACAAGCTTATTGCTCTGGGGACGTGTCTGCTCCTGCTCTGTTTCCTTTTTAACATGGAAGGCGGAGATCGCCCCTGATACATCAGTCTTATTATCCTTTGAGAGGCTCGGCCCCGAAACTCCCTGTGCGGCAGCGCTGCTCTCCTCTGAGGTATCTCCGCCCGAGCATGCCGTAAAGCACATTATTACGGCAAGCATGAGCAGAATTATTGAAAAAGCTCTTTTCTTCGTCATTTGTCAGACTCCTTTGACAGTGATATCAATGTGTTTTTCACACTGATGTATCTTATCAGAGATCGTTATCGTCAAAGCCAAGACCGTAGCCGCTGCCGTAGGTGTTCTGATAGCTCTCCTCGCCGTAGCCTGTATGTATAGCGTCATCTCCGAAGCCGTTGAATACCGAATCCTGAGCTGAGAAGTCTATCGGTCCCGAGTTTCTTCTGCCTGCCCTCAGATTGGCGTTCGTAAGCACCGAGCGGCAGTAAGGGCAGGTGGTAACATCGTCCGACTCTCCCAAGGGTGCGCCGCAGTTGGGACATTTCAACGCGATAGGATCATTCCCGTTGTTCTGCTGAGGGTCATTCCTGCGCTGATTATTGCTTTGTGAGCTGACTACTCCCGGAGCATAGCCCGGATAATTGCCCTGACCTACATTCTGCGGTATATTCTGTCTGGACGGGTCACCGTAGTAGGGATCGCTGCTTCCATAGGGAGAGGGCGTGCTTCCACCGGGCGCAGGAGCGCCGTTCTGCCCGCCGTATCCCGCAGAAGGCGGCTGTACCGGTGGCTGGTCAGTGATCACACTGATGAATATCAGTTTTTTTACAACAGCTACCACAATGACAATTACGACTATTATTATGGGGATAAGGATCAAGGCAAAGGGAAAGCCGCCGGAATCGGAGGATTCACCGGCTGCCTGAGCGTTCAGCGGCGCTATTGCCGAAATAAGCAAGAGCAGCGCAAAAACTAAAAGTGCTTTTAACGATCTGATTTTCATTGTTTTCACCTTCCGGAATGGTTTATATCATATATATCAACGCCCTCAAGGTCATCGAATAAAGAGAACTGATCGGAATAGTTTGTCGGAGCAGTATAGTTTGTCGGGGCAGGATAATTTGTCGGAGCAGTATAGTTTGTCGGGACAGGATAATTTGTCGGGACAGGATAATTTGTCGGGACAGTATAGTTTGTCGGGGCAGTGTAGTTTGTCGGTACGGGATAGTCTGTCGGGACGCTGTTTACTCCGACAGCCCCCGTGGTGTCTTCATAAGCGCCAAGCGGCAGTAGGGGCATTTAATATTTTCTGTTTTGCTCAAGGTTACGCCTCAGTCGGGGCATTTCAGCGCTATCATATCGTTCCTGTCGTTCTGAGCGCCGTAAACTGCAGGACCATTCTGATGCAGCCCGGTCTGCTCATGACTCTTTTTATTATTGTTACGATTCTTCTTCCACATTTGCACCATCACAGCAATGAAAAAAGCAATTATTATGAAAGGAACAATACCATCAATAAAACCGCACACATCAAATACGGAGTTATCCGCATAAACGGCTGCATAATTTTTCAGCAGCAGCATTGCAGATAAAATAAGGATCAGCGCAAAAGTTACAATAGGATTTAAAATTCTTTTATTCATTACTATCACTCCTCTGATTGTTTCGTATCGTGTTGTATATTGTTATATTATCATCTGTTGTAAATTATTATATCATCAACTGCTGAATAATAAAATAGAAAAAATACGATTTTTAGCTCTCAGGAGTAGAACACGAATAAAAATCCAAAGGAGAAACTCACATCATCGGGGCTATAAGCTTCATTATGCTGCCGAGAAATCTGTAGTAAAGGCTCTCCCTCTTGATAGTCTCCTCAGTTACCTCACGGCAGCACCTGAGGGTCTTCTGAAAATCCTCCTCTATGTCACCGATACATTCGGTCCCGTAAAGATATGTACCGCACTCAAAGTGGTGATAAAGACTGCGGTAATCAAGGTTTATAGTCCCCACCGTTGCCTTTATGTCATCGCAGACAAAGATCTTTGCATGAACAAAGCCGGGAGTGTATTCGTATATTTTTATACCCTCCTTAATGAGGTAGTTATAGTGTGACTTTGCAAGCGCATAGGCTGCCTTTTTGTCAGGGATACCAGGGAGTATCAGTCTTACGTCAACGCCTCGCTGCGCCGCAAATTTGAGCGTCATCTCAAGCTCATTATCAAGAACAAGATAGGGCGTCATTATGTGAACATATTTTTTTGCCCGGTTGAGGATATCCATATAGACGCACTCGCCCACCTTATAGCCGTCAAGCGGAGAATCCGAATATGGAATAACATAGCCAAAGCTTTTACACTCGGGACTGCAGCCAAGGAACTCGTCCCATTTTTCCTCCTTTTCTGTGATATTCCACATCTGCAGGAACATCAGCGTGAAGCTCTCAACAGCTCTGCCCTTCAGCATGACCGCAGTATCCTTCCAATGACCAAAGCGGTCCCGTCTGTTGATATATTCGTCCGCAAGGTTTACTCCGCCGTTAAAGGCGACCTTACCGTCGATGACGAGGATCTTTCGGTGATCCCTGTAATTATACTGTGTTGAAAGAAAAGGATATATCTTTGAAAAAGACTTGCACTTAATGCCGAGGGAGGACAGTCTTTTAGGATAATCAGAGCTGAGGGTCGAGATCTCGCACATTCCGTCGTACATCACCCTCACTTCTACGCCCTGAGCCGCCTTCTCCGCAAGTATCTTCAATATTCTTCCCCACATATAGCCCTCATCTATTATGAAATACTCCATAAAGATGAACCTTTCCGCCTTTTCAAGCTCCTCGAGCATTGCCTCGAATTTATTCTCGCCCAATGGGAAAAAGGTGACCTGAGTATTGTTATATACTGGGAAGCAGCCCGTAAGATTGAGATAATGACACAGCGCATCTGTAGAAGATGAGACGATACTGGGGTCACTCAGAACATCCTTGTCCTGCGGTATCTTATTCATGGTCCTGGCGTGCATCTCACGCAGCCGTCTGCTCAATCTTCTGTGACCTATCTCCTTCTCCTTGCACCAGAACAGTATTGATATAGGTATCGGGAAGATCATCAGCAAAACAAGCCACGTCAGCTTGGAGGTCGCATCCATGTCGCTTTTAAAAAGCTGAAAGAACATTGCTATCGTAAAAACTGCTGCAGCAGCGGTGAACCATTCCATATCCTCGCTGCACCATTCCAGCACAAGGTATATCAGCACCACCTGCAGCAAAAGCATTATAGCGCATATTCCGAAACGGCTGAAAACTATCCTCAGAAGTCCTTTTTTCCGTTTTTTCATCAGAAGCAGAACTTCCTCATCGCTAACTTCGTTGATCCTCTTTTTCAAAACGTCACTTCCCTTAGAGTATCCCCGGGCTTAATGATCTCAGGGCAGCACCGCAATAGGATATTCTGACGGCAAAGCCTCATATCCGCGGCAGCTCCTCTATTTATTCTTTCGTGCGCTCCTTCCCGAGAACAGCCGGTATACGAAATAGCCCGCAACTGCTCCTGCAGTGTTAAGGATAAGATCGTCAACATCGGTAGTCCTGTCGAGAGGGAGCTGCACTGTCTCTATCACAAGCGATATATAAAAGCCGCAAAGAGCTGTTCCTGCGGCACTCATTTTATACAGGTATGCTATAAAAATGCCTATCGGCACAAAAATGCCTATATTACCCAAGACGTTGAAGATAAAAGCCTGCCGTGATACCGGATCGCTGTCCTTATCCGCAAACTGCTGTGCCATTATCTGAAACGGCACTAACCTTAGCTCGTTACGGCCGCCGTTGAAAATAAAGGTCTGAGCGGAAAGAAGTATCAGAAACGAGATGAAGCAGTACATCACAAGCTCTCTGACGGGATCCTGTGCTTTGACAAGGCTGCGCTGTCTCTTTATTCTAAGATAAATAAGCCTTAAAAATATGCATATCGGAAGCAGAACAAGCAGAAGCGGCAGACCGTCACTGAGGAAGCGGCAAAGATACGATAATATGCTCCTCATTCTCTGTCAAGCTCCTCTGCGAGCGCCATTATTCTATGAAGACGGTGATTTGCTCCCGAGCGGCTGATAGGCTCCTGAAGCGCCTGACCAAGCTCCCTGAGATTGAATTCGGGATGCTCCATTCTGAGACTGGCTATTTCCCTCAGATCCTCAGGCAGAAAATTCAGACCCTTTTTTGCGATGATCGTCTCAATAGC
>ONFW01000113.1 GCA_900317215.1 uncultured Eubacteriales bacterium
CATAATACTGCTGATCCTGTCCGTTACCTGAATTATTTGTATCGTTTGGTTCAAGCATTGTCAATTTCCTCCGTTTACGGCTTTTATATGAAGGCGCTGACGGGTAAACTCATACATGAGTATGCCCGCAGCAACAGAAGCGTTGAGTGAATTTATCCTGCCTCTCATCGGCAGAGAAAGGATAACATCGCATTTCTCTCTTACCAGCCTTCCTATACCTCTGCCCTCGGAGCCGATAACAAGAGCTGCCGCGCCCCGAAGGTCGTTTTCCGCATAGACAGTGCCGTCCATATCGGCGCCGTATATCCAAAGACCCTTTTCCTTTAATTCGTCCAGAACTGCCGCAATATTGGTCACTCTCGCCACGGGAACATATTCATAGGCGCCGGCAGAGGTCTTTCCAACGGTATAGCTAAGACCTGCAGAGCGTCTTTTCGGTATAATGATACCGTGGGCGCCGGCACATTCTGCGGTGCGTATCATTGCACCTAAATTATGAGCGTCCTCTATCTCATCGAGTACGATGATGAACGGCGGCTCGTTCCTGCTTTCAGCCAGAGCAAGGATATCCTCAACAGTGGAGTATTCCTTTACAGCAGCAAGCGCAACTATACCCTGATGCACAGCGCCGCCGCACATCATATCAAGCTTTCTTTTGTCTGTCTCCTTAACAGGTATCTGCATTTCCCTTGCTTTTGCGGCAATTACTTTTATCGAACCGTTAAGCTCGCCCTTTGCAATGAGAATACTCTCTATCGCCCTGCCTGAGCGCAGAGCCTCTGACACGGGATTTCTCCCTGCGATAATGTCGTTTCCCTTTTCAAGCTCATCCTTCAATTTATCTTCACCCTGTTCGGTATACTGTTTTGTCCTCAGCCCCTTATGAGACTGAAATAACTTATTTATTATAGCATAAAACTTTTCGGAAAAGAAGGGCTTTACGGAAATTTTTGAAAAATTATTGAAACAGGCCTCATTCATCACTGACGGGTCTCAGGTCAACGGCTATCCTCGCAAGCAGACTGCGCTCATCAAGCTCCTCAGGGATATTGGGGCTTTCGCGGCAAAGCCTGAGAAAATCATCTGTCATTTCCGTCCTTGCGGCACCGAAGATGCTGCGATAGGTCCCGATATCCTTCATGAGCTTTTCCCAGCGGAAATACTCCTCGCTCAGAGGATAGTACATGCAAAGACGTCTTATCGGGAGCGGAGAGGCGGCATGCCTCTTGTTTTTTTCGTCATAGCTATAGCTGATAAAGTGAGGGAACAAGCCCGGCACAGCGCCCTGTGAATTGTCGTAAGCCTTATGCACCACGTTGTTTTTATCCTCCAGAGCATCAAAGAGGCTTTCCCATGAGAAGGGACTGAGCGCTTGTGCGGTATCGGCACAGTCGTTTATCAGGGCTTTTCTCAGTGAAAAGCAGTTGTAGCGGTTTATGCGTCCCTCTCTCTGCAGGAGCTGTATCGGAGAGGAGGGACTGTTCCAGTGAACGATAGTATCGCAGTACCAATGGAAGTCAAAGCCCTCCTGCGCCACCGAGGTCATCAGAAAACAGAACGGGAAAAACGGAGTGAGGAAGGGCTTGTAGAAGCGCATCAGATTATCGGAGTGCTCGGCCTTGCTCGTATAAACGGAGCAGAAAAGCGTATCGCTGCGTTTTACCGCCTTTCGGTCATAATAGCCCTCATAAGTGTTGTAGGGATCGTACAGCCGTTTGTGATGAATAAGATAATTATTAGCAGCCCTTATAAGCTCGGCATCGTCCGAAGGGTGCTTATCCTGCCGCACGAGAAAGAAAAATTCTCTCAGAACGTCCTCGATACAGCCGCAGTTGAGGTATTCATCAACGATATCGAGATATTGCCCGATATTCCTCGGCTCTGCGGAGACACAGGGGTATCCCCTGTAAAAGCTGAATATTATCCTGACGGCTGTTTCCGTCAGCATGGAGCGGTATACATTATATCTCAGCTCCCTTGCATCGCTGTCTTCGGGCTTTATGTCAAGTCCCCTCAGAAACCCGTCAATAGATTGAAAGCCCTCGGCGGAGCAAAGCTCCTCACGGACCTTGTGACCGTTTACGGCTTCTTCCAATTCATTTTCCTTAGCCTTAGTGACCGCCGCCTCAGCAGCCGCCCTGAATCCTCCGTAAAGCTCATCCTTGCTGCACAGCCTGTTGTTCAGCTCCGCTTCGATAACCTCCCTGAGCATATCAGGCACACATCTGTGAAGTGAAAACAGCAGCAGCTTTGATCTTCCCTCCCTGCCCTTGAAGGGGCCTTTAAGCTCCCTTGAGGGTCGTAGGGGCGGTATAAACAGCAGCGGCGGCTCGTCTCCCTCTCCGAAAAGCTCCGCAAGCAGCTTTTTGGTTCTTGCTCTCAGGCAGGGGTCGTTATCCTTTTTATCATTGAGACTGTTGAACCTGACGTTATCCCTTCCTGTCAGTTGGAAAACAGAGGACTCGCTCAGAGGAGAGGCCTTTGTTATATCGTAAACGGGAGAGGACACAAATTTACGCACCGAAAGGGCTCTTTCTTTGTTGGAAATACTGTTGAGCAGCTCAGCGGGCTCCAGCTTGTCTATATCAAGAGCTCCGAAGCCCTCCGTGGGGGAATAGTCCGTCATGGGGCGTTCCACACGGGATATGCCCAGACCTCTGAGAGCCTTGCTTATTTTCTCAGCCTCAGCGCATATATCCTCAAGAGCCTCCTGCGTTACTTCTCCCTCTTCCCTGCATTCGGCAACTGTCTTGATAAAATGAGCGCTGTATTTCTTTATAAGCTCTCCGTGAGTATCTGTCTGACCGTTTTTTGCACTGAGATATTCTGCGACGTCCTTCATGTCGGACATATTATCTATCGTTGCCTCGATATCGCTTTTACCGTCGTCCTCATAATCATTTCCGCCGTCACTGTAATATCTGTAGGGAGTTGCCGAGAGCATGAGCACCTTTCTGCTTTTATCACTTCTGCCGAGAACACTGTTTATTATCAGGTGGATATTATCCCTGAGATCCATAGGGCCGCTGCTCTCCGTATACCTGCTGCCGCTCCTTGCAAAGATATCGGGATAATTCTGTATCTCGTCAAGTATCACCAGATCGGGCCGCAGCTCACCGACGAGGAAAAGTGCCTTGAGCATCTGCAGAAAGCCTTTGTACTGCTTATAATAACTGCTATACAGTATATTGACAAGCTGCTGTCTGTTGAAGGCTTTTTTCCTTTGACTGTTCCATTCCTCCAGCCTTTTAATGTCCTCATCACATTCAAAGCTAAGAGAGAAACTGCTGCTTTCAAGCTCCCTGACGATAATATTTATGTTTTCCACATGTTCACGAACGGTTTTTTTGTCTATGTAAGCCAAAGCATTGTAAAGCCTTGTGAGCCTGAGGATCACGCCCTTGATCTCCTTTAGCTTTATCCACTCTCTCAGCCTGCCGAGAAGCTCCGTTTTCAGCTTTTTGTCAAGCACCATTTCGTATAGGGTAAGGAGATTCTTTTTGACGCAGGCGTCGGAGTCTGAGGGACGGCTTTTGTAGAGAGTGTTTCCTTGAAGCTCACTGTCCATGAAAGCTCTTACAAGCTCCGTATCCCCTTCGGGGCGGAAGCTTAATCTTCCGGCAAGCTGCATAATGAGCCTGTCCGAGTAATCCTTAAGCTCATTCCATTTACTGCTGTTTTTCAGCTCTCTTATGCTCTCATCAAATTTTATGAGCCCTTCCGCAGAGCCCTCAAGCGCCCTTGCCGAAACAGACAGCGGGAGCCTGCTTCTGACCTCATTCCCGAAGGCGGACTTGAAATATTCATTTATTATTTTTGCTTCACTGTTGCTGCCGATAAGACTGCACAGCATAAAAAAGCTTTCGCAGGCCTGTATATCGGAATTTTTGCCGTATCTCATATAAAGAGAGACGTCAGGAGTTATAGAATAGAGCTGAACGCCTTCATTTCTCAAAAACGCAAACGGAGAGATATCGGTGAGCCTGTCAAATTCATGAATCGTGCCGAGATGCCCCTTCTTTTTTCCGTCCTCCGTGCCGAAGTCCTTAAGAGTATTCAGCTTTGCGAGGTTTTCCTGTGCAAGCACAAGGTTTGAGGCGATATACAGGATAACGCTGCTCCTTCTGTTCTTACAGTATTCCGAGATGACCCTTTGCGTGGTTATCGTTTTTCCGAGACCCGTCTCATCTGCAAGAAGATATGCCGAGTGGTCATCGTCCTTAAAGAAGTTCAGCACCGCCTGTGCCGAAAGCTCCTGAAAATCACGGGCTCTTTTGTTTTCCATTGTCTCCGCTCCCTTCTTCGGACAGCCTGCTTATTATTCTGTAATACCTTTCAAGCATCTCAAACTGCTCCTCGTCCTCTTTGGTCATATTGTTTCTCAGGTCGGCAAGACTGTGATAAAGCTCTCCGAGCCTTTGGGCGGCGGTTTTTATGCTTTCACGGCTAATAGCTTCGGTAGAATTTTCCGTGGCTTTACCGCTATTCCTTCTATTCCTTATGATAAGGTTCTGCATCATGGAAAGGATACAGCAGCCGGTCATACTTTGACCGGCGGAGACTGCGCTGCCGTCAGCCCTTTCGTCCCTTGACCCCGAGCTTCTCCGTGACAGCCCTCCGGCTTTGAACAGCCTTTTCAGGTCAAGCGAGGCTTTAAGGCTTTTCCGGCTTTTATTCACAAGCTGCTCGTACTCGGACCATTTCAACGCCTTGTGACCCTTTTTGTTGTATTCGTCTGTTTCATCATCGGAAAGGTAAGTATCGGAGCTGAGCAATATCTGATCGCCGCCTCTTATTATCCAGAAGCAGGGCTGCTCAATAAAGAAGGGGCTTGTTTTATCGGGAGCAAGCTTTTTTCTGCTTACCGAGATAACACAATATTTTGCCAGGTCCTCTGTCCATTCAACGGCATAGCCCCGGGCAGGGCTTACAAAGCCGCTTGCTTTAACTGCGCTTCCGCTGCCGAGAAATTCCTCCGCCTCATCAGCCGCAGCGGCGGCGTTATTGCTCGGTACGGCTTTATCCGTCACCCTCCTGTCGGAGTTTTCGGCAGCTCTGTTCCTTTGCCTGCCTGCCGGACTTTTCTTAGCGTTTTCCTGCTGAGGCTTGGCATTGACTGCGTTTTCGGGGTCGAACTCTGTTATTAGCTTGTTATATCCGCCGAAAAGATACTTTTTAAGGCGATCATACTCCTTGTCATCATCGCAGCTTTTTGTGAGCTTTACTATCATCTCGGAATTTACGGGAGCCTGCCCGTCAGCGCCGAGAGCCTCACTTGTAAGATTTGCCGACCCGAGGTAGTATGAAACGGTGTGACCGGCGTCCTTTCTGACATAGAGCTTTGCGTGGAAGGGACCAGTTGAAAGCCTGCCTTTGAGAAGCTGCGGGCTTTCAGCATATATTTTGCGGAAGCTCTCATCATAGCCTATCATAAAAAGCTCCCTGTTATTTTCAATTATCCGTTTGAAGGAGCCCGAGTCCGAATAAGGGGAAACTATCATACTGCAGGAGAATATCTCATCTCTCTGCTCCTTGCTGAACCAATGCCCTGGGTAGGAAAACCACAGCCCGTCAAGACGGGTGAGGCTGTCACGATACTCACGCTCAGGCTCCTGCCCGGATCTCCACTGCATTGCTGTGAAGTCGTAAGCAGGCAGCAGCGCTAAAAGCTCAGCAAGCTTACTCTCCGTCTCCTTCCTCTTTTCCTCATCGGCAAGGGAGCAGAGATATCTGATATAAGCGGCAGCCTCAGTGCCGTGAGACGCTGATTTATCCTTAGCAGGAACGGAATAAAGCGGAAGGGTGAGATCAAAGCTTTCGCTGCCCGAGATATTCTTGCTGCTGACAAGCATGACAAAACGAGTCTCATTATTATTGTTTTTGAGCATGATAAGAATGAGCTTGGTATGAATCAGTCCTCTTTCCTGTTTTATGCCGCAGAAAGAGAAGGTGTTCAGACGCAGCTCTCTGTTCGGGTCGAGATCCTTTATATATCCGCTGTTGTAAAGCAGCAGCGAGTTTTTATTCATACTGCCGTTTTTCTCTGTGTCAAGCTCAGAGAGAACATCTCGCCACCTGTCAAGGTGTACCCCCATAGTTATGCCCAGCGCAAAGCAGGGGCTGTAGCCGTCCTTATTGAAGCCGATGTTCTGAAGGATAAAGCTGAGGGGATTGCTGTTTTTTATGACCTCTCCGTCTTTTGTACTGCACGGAGCAGCTATTGTATTGTCACTCCACAACATAAAGTCTCCCCTCACAGTCAAATTTTGTGGCCTCGCAGCCGGTTATATTTCGGAAGGTCGTAGAGCCGTGATTGTGTTCATCAGCGGCAATAAAGCCGTAGGGCCCTTTCTGCTCCAGTCCCTTTGCAGAATAAAGTCCTCTCATAGAGGCGCAGACAAGATAGAAGCTGTCCTTCGGCACGGGCTTCTCAGCAGGAAAAGCCCTCATCATTCCGTCCCCGAGGATACGAATGACAATATTCAACGCTTCATTTCCGTCCTTTTGGGAGAGATCCTCATTTATTATATCAAAGAGCATTTTCTCAAAGATATCTCTTCTGTCCTCTGCCCAGTCAAGACGGGAAACAAGCACAAGATAGAGCGTGGGCTCGTCCGGAAGAGCGGACTCGTCTAATCTGCTGCCGCTCCCTCTGAGAC
>ONFW01000180.1 GCA_900317215.1 uncultured Eubacteriales bacterium
TAAGAACCATACCACAGGCAGCACGGATCCTTCGCTGTATCTTCATTCTCAAAAGCTGCTCGTCAGGAATATAGACTTCCATGACAATTATTCGATCAGGTCGAACGCCTTTCTGCGCGTATCCGGCGGTGAGCTGATAGTTGAGGATTCCGAGTTCCACGACAATACAGCACGTGAGGGCGGTGCCGGACTTCTGATAAATAATACAGAGCAGGCTATAAGAGACGGCACAAAGATAGTGAGAAACTGCAGGATCTACAATAACTCAGCCTCAGGCTCTGCAGGGCTTAACGACTCCAACCTTTGCGACATCACCTTTGAGGACTGCGAGGTCTACAACAACTTTGCAAGGGATAACGGGATATGGGTCTTCTCTTCAAGCGGACTTGCCAGAGAAAAGACCTTAGTCAACTGTTATATCCATGACAACATTTCCCTTGGCTACGGCGGCGCTATCAGCACCTCCAGTCTCGGAAGCTGTACGATAAGAATAAAGGATACCGTAATAGAGAATAACTATGCAGCCTCAAGAGGAGGTGCGATCTATACCGAGAACTCCGGCAATACCTTTATCATAGACGACGGCGCAGAGCTGAGAAACAACATCTGCAAGGGCTCAGGCGGAGCTGTCCATATTTATTATTCAAATATGCTCATAACGGGCGGCAGGATAAGCTATAACCATTCCTACAGCACCGGAGGAGGGATATACTGGTACGGCTCCTCAGCTACTACCTATTTCACAATGACGGGCGGCAGCATAGACAACAACCTCTCCGAAAGCAGCGCAGGCGGTATTTATCTGTTCGGCTGCCAGGGGATAGCCTCCGAGGAGCAGCTAAAGATCACCTTTTCCGGCGGTGAGATAAAGGACAACACGGCAAAGGGCAGCGGCGGAGGAATCTATCTGCAGGGTAACAACAACTGGAATTACTATAACTACGGACAGCCGCAGATAAGAATTACCGGAACAAAAATAACCGGAAACTACGCAATGGGCAGCGGCGGCGGAATTTTCAACGGTGACGTTACCAAGGACGTGATAATCTCCGATGACGCTCTTGTAACAAAGAATGTTGCAGGTTCCCAGGGAGGAGGCCTTTATGTTGCCGGCAGGGACACCTACGTACAGCTTACGGATAAGGGCAAGCTCTACGGCAATCAGGCGGCTCTCGGAAACGATGTGTATATCCCGTACAACTCGTCCTACAGAAACTCAAATCTTTATCTGCAGAAGGCAAGCGATATGTTCGACGAGAGCGACGGCTACGTCGGCATAGGCTGGCTCAATGAGAACAAGGGGACAGTCCACACGGATGTTATCAGGATAAGACCTCTCGGACAGGACTATCCCTTTACACTCAACTTCAGGGCGGCAAACAGGATAGTTGCCGTATATAACGGAACGGAATACACCACTGTACAGGAGGCTGTAGAGGCTGCGGCGCTTTCGGGGACTCACGGAGTGATAGATATGGTAGATGACTCCGTTGAATCCGTAACGATAGGCGCAGGAGTGAATGTTACTATTAACCTGAACGGTCACACCCTTGAGGGCGGCGGTACCTCTGCAATAACCAACAGAGGACAGCTTGAGATCGTTGACACCAAAAAAACGGTGACCGCAGGCGGTAACACCTATGAAATGTCCGATAAGGACGGCAGGATCACGGGTCATGCCGCAGTAAACGGCGGCGGTATTTACGTCATCAGCGGAAAGGTAGTTTTGCGCAGCGGCATCATCTCTGATTGCATGGCGGGCGCAAATAAGGATTCAAACAGCTACGGCGGCGGTGCGGTATGTATTGCAGGCGGAGAATTTGAGATGTACGGCGGCTCTCTCAGCGATAACGTGGCGAGATACGGCTCTGCTGTGCTTGTGAGAAATCCTTCGGGCAGATTCACTATGTACGGCGGCACGATAAGCGGCAACCGTACCTCTGCAACTACCGACCCCAAGACTGTAGGCTACGGAGCAATATTCAACGTAAACGGCGAGGTCAATATTTTCGGAGGTACGATAACCGATAATACCGCATACGCCGGCGGCGGTATTTACAACAGCGGCGGCAGACTCAATATTATAGGTCAGTCTGTGGACAGCAAGCCTGTAATAAGCAATAACATCGGCGGCTACAGCGGCGGCGGTATCTATTGCAACAGCGGAAGCATAAAGATAGCCTGCGCCGAGATAAGAGACAACAGGACTACCTATGAAAAGCATAACTCGGTGTATAACTTCTCCTATCTGCACCAGGGAGCAGGCGGCGGTATTTTTGTTTATGACGCGAGCGTTATCATTGAGGACAACACTCTCATCACCGGCAACTATGCTGTAAGAGGAGGAGCGATATACCAGTTCAGAAATACTGTACAGATCGGCGGCGAGCATACCGTAATTACGGAAAACACTGCAGAGCTTGGCGGCGGCTGCGCTCAGAATCCCCTGACAGGCGTCAGGACTACTCTGATGACCCTTGTTGACGGAGCCTCGGTTTACGGCAACAGGTCTATCACGACTGCTGCAGGCAATGATTTCTACTCCGCATGGGAGGGAACGAACACCTATAATCAGCAGCTCGGCAATGCGGCGCAGAACACCCCTGCGATAACCCTGATCGCAGCAAGCAAAATGGCTGTCGGCGACCGCTATAACGTATGGAAGAACGACAACTATACCGGTGACAGCAGGATAGGCGAGGATCTTGTTTCGGGACAGTATGTTATCTCGGAGGTAAATGTCGGTAACAATCTGCAGATCACCGCGTCGTATTTTGATACAGAGGTGCATACTCTTGTAGACAGCGACTTCAAGATAACTCATGTAGTTATCGAGGAGATGATAGACGGTCTTAAGCGCTTTGATAACGGCACTACCGACAGCGGAGTGGTGCTTGACAATTCCGCACCCTTTGAAAAGACAGCCTCGGAGCTTCTTGATACTCCCGGGAGCGGTGCTCATTACTCCGACCTGACATACCAGTTCAACGAGCAGACATTCAGGTATATCGAATACAACGGCAGGCTCTATGAGCAGCACGAGGCTGTTGAATGGCAGGCGGGCAATGACTCGGGAGGAAAGAATCATATCATCAGAAGCTTTGATACGATCACCTATTCTCTGCATTATACCTTTGAGGGCGACCCGAAGCTCGAGAGCTATACAAGGGATTATAACTGCGAGATAAAGATAAGGGTCATAGTAAAGGGAGACAGGAATGAGGTCGTCATAAACGGCACAAAGCTTTCTAACGTGAGCATATCTCCCTCCTTCAACGAATACGGAGAGCCTGTTCAGATAATGACCGGCTGCATGAAGTCGGTAATGACGCCCGAGGATATAGCCTCAGGCTCCAAGGATATGGCTATCACCGTTGAGGTTAAGGGCATGAAGAACGGCTCGATAGTAAAGCCCTCCTTTGAGCTGTGGTTCAACGGCAACAATACCTCTCCGCACGCCTTCTGTGAGGCGGAGAGAGCTACAGTCTCCGCAGCGCCGAAATACAACGTCACTGTCATGAATAACCCGAGTCTCCTTCATACAGGCTATTTTGACATTGAAAACAAGGCTGAGGTTGGCGAATCCGACGCCGAAAAGGAAAATGTCGTTTTCGGAACGGTACTCGGCTTCGGCGCAACGGTCGAGCTTTATAACGACCCTGCAAGCAAGGGACTCACGGGAATAGAGCTTCCTGCAGACGGGATCGAGTTTGATCTGAGCTTTGCGGGCAAGCTGTATAATTCCTATCTACAGGAGATAGAGGACGGCACTGACGCCCCGATAGTGTGGGCGTATAAGGAGAATAACAGCTCTATCTACGGCAGAGATCTTAATTCCAACCTTGACACCGTGAACATGAGCTGGGACGATGAGGACTGGAAAACGAAGAATTCCCACTATGCCTACGGCGCAGCGCCCTACAATACGGGCGGCGATGATATGTCCTGCTATGACGGCGGAGGCTGGATAATCACAAAGTCTCAGGCGGACAGCGATACCGAAACAAAGCTCCATGTCAGGATCGACGGATATAAATTCAACGGCGACACCCTGCCCAATAAGCTTGCGGGAAATGTGAGCAGCACGCTTCTCGCCTCAGGCTCGGTAAAGGCGTTTACGGCAGGCTATATCCAGCTCATACTTCCTCTTGATCCTCACGATGACGAGCACGGCAACTATGGCTACTACCAGATCTATATGGATGCTGTTGCGTCGGGCTTCAGCGCCGTGAGCGTCACAGGTCAGAGGCCGGAGGAGATAGTCTCCGCATCAAACCTCAATACTCCCGAAAAGGTCAAGGCTGACCTCGACGGCATGAACGAGTATTATCATTATGCCGACTCAAGCACCCTCAGAAGCAGCGGTCTTGCCGTAAATGAGAGAAGGTATTATGATAACTACACCAATGTAGCGCAGTCCCTCGTTCTTTCGCCCGACGGCGCAGGCACCTCTATCGGAAAGTATAACATGTTCAATAACTATAAGAACCAGAACATCAACGGTTCAAAATATAACGATAACGGAAGGGGAGATACCCCGCTCAATTCAACGGTGTATATCCAGGGTACGCTGTATTTCAACAGTGAGGCTATGAATACGGCGGACGCAAATTCTCCCTACTATGCCCTCAATGACCCGAGATACAACGCAACGGCCTTCAATGTCATAGAGTATAACTATATGACAGGCTACAATATCCTCCAGAAATTCGACGCCGAGGCTTATACGATAAAGGGCGCTCCGCCTGTTGTCGGAGTTCAGAACGGCAAACAGCTAAACGATCTGCTGGGCGACAGCTTTATCATTAGCAATACCGAAACGGAGATAGCATGGTCAAAGGTCACTACCCAGTATAAGCTGACTATCCTTTACGGCGCAAAGCCGGACGGCAGCAATTGGGTAAAGAAGAAAAAGACCGATACTACAGTATCACCGAATATCGAATATGATGACGGCGGAGCGGCTGATATGGATAAGTACAGGGAGGAAAACCTGCTGTACTTCCTGTCTCTTGACGACCTGCATGAGTATCTCGGAGAGGATGCAAAATGCGTTGCCGTGCTGTATCAGTTCAGAGACACGGTGATCCGCTCGGGAAATTCCGTGACCTGCTGTGCAAAGGCTGATGTTACGGGAGAGTTCATGCTTGTGGGCGATACCTACTGTACCACAAACGATGTACGTGCATGGTACACCTACCGTCCTTATTATAAGCTTGATTACTATGACGGCGTAAATTACGAAAACTCCTACAATTTCAACTGGGTATCAATGCAGCTCAATCCGGAGCAGCAGACAACGGACAGGACGAGGGACGATTTTGTTCCTCCTGTATACGGCGCTGCACTTCCTCCGCAGGTGTTCATGAATATTGCCGAGGGCTATGAGGAGGAAGGCGACTATATAATGACGCCCGAGGAACGAGCTCTTGCCGAGCAGGTCTATCACGACTACACCCAGCAGGGGAGGTTCCCGATACAGCTTTCTGCTTATACGTCGAATTACATCAAGTCACGCTATAGAAACGGCGTAAAGGTCGGCGGCACTCACAACGGCATGGACAAGGGCAACAGCCTGCTGCTGTATTCGGTGGATACCAGCGTTGATCTCAACGTGGCAACCAAGATAAAGCACAGCAATACTGTTAAAATGGAGTACGACATAACCGCAGGAGAGAGAGACGTCAGATACAGGGTCACTCCTCATGTTACCTTTGCCAGCGGAGCCAATAAGACCGCTCTTATCCGCAACGGCACCCAGAGTGCAGATATCGAGCTGATACTCGATCTGCCAAAGGATCTTCACTATATCAACGGCAGCGTGTCGGTCGATTATACCTACAGTGATTATTCCGAGGGAGAAATGAACTGGGAGGTCTATGAGGAGGAGACGGAAAACGGCGTAAGGATCCATTTGAAGACCTTCGTGTCCGATATAGACAAGACCCTGCCGGAGATATTCTTTGACTGCTTTATCGGAGACGTTCAGGATCCTCAGAACGATATCAGGCAAACGGGTACGCCTCTCACGGTGACTGCCCATATCGGGGCGGAGTATTCCGAATTCAATCTTCTTGCTGCAGAATCTCACAACGACAGCAAAACGATAAACGTGCTGCTGACTGCCTCCGAGGGCATTGTAAAATCGGTGGAAAACAAGCTCGTGGAGCTTGGAGATGATCTTGTTTATACGCTCACCTATTCAAACACAAACGAGGGTCCGACCTATAATATTGAAATGACTGACGTTCTTCCTCATAATTCCGACACCCGAGGGACCTTATTTACAGGCGGGTACAGGGTAGAGAGCCTGACTATCAACTTTACTACTCAAAACGATTTTGAAGGCTTCATCGAAGAAAACGGTCTTTTACAGCTCACACAGGACAGCTTCCGCTATGAAGCGGTATATGACAACAATATCGACAGGCTCAACGGATTGATGAGCTCTGTGGCTGCTGCGGACAAGGTCGCGCTCTCTGATGAAAGCATAGTTGTTGATGAGGATTCAAGGACTATTTCCTACAGCTTTGCCGGAGCTGATACAACGGTAAACGCCTTTAATGCGGAAGACAGTCCCGTTAAGGCTGCTCCTGCCGTTTATGCTCTCATTCCGTTTATCAGCGGAAACAGCAGAGCACACATAAGGATAACCCTTTCACCCAAGGAAAGTGAAAACGGCAGTCTGATAAGCTCCGGAGGCGAGGGGACAGGCTCACACACACAGACGGGGGGCTGTGAGTATTATAACAGCTACTCGTTCAGAAGGATAAAGAATACGCAGACAAATGAGTATTCTATCCCGCTTGTTTCCAACCTTGTCAGCGTTTCAACAGTCAGACGAGAGCTTTCAGGCGTTGTCTGGCTCGATCAGGACCGTGACGGAATGTATAATACTCCAGAAGCGGTCCAGTACAATAACAGTCTCAGCTTTGCCGACCCCAAGGCTGTTGAATATCCTGTTTCGGGTATTGATGTCAGGCTGATGAAGATTGAGGATAACGGCACGATGTCCCGTGCGAGAAATGTCCTCGGACAGCTTATCCCTTCTGTCAAGACCGACCAAAACGGCAGATACAGCTTTACGGAGCTTGCAGCAGGCAATTATATGGTTGTCTTCGACAATGAGGACGATGATTATGTCTTCCGCTCACAGCTCGAAAATGATTCTCCGCATCCGCTGCCTTTCTACAGGCTGAGTGTTACTACAGATGAGAACCTTCAGGCTGACAGAGGCAACAAATGTGCGGCGGTCTATGACAATAACGACGCTTCCCTGATGAGGGAGTGCAGACTTATAAACAGCATCGTTCTCCCCGAAAAGGACAACATCCCCACTGTGAACTACTCAAGTCCCAACTGGAATCTCGGTCTGTATTATTATGATCTTACGGTCAGCAAAACGTGGAGCAATATGATATACGGCATCAACGAAAACTCGACCATTGAGATCTCCGTTACAGGAAACGAGCTCGCCACTAATGACAGGGTATATGAGGGGCTTCTCAGAATGACCAACTCTGACGGTGAAGTCAAGGCATATTACATTGAGAACGGCAGAGAAAACGAGGCAGTGGAAAAGACTCTGGTGCTCACGGAGAATCCTGATGAGCATATCTATAAATGGGCAGTAGCACCTGATGACAGGATCTATCTGCAGGCGGAGAATGCTCACGGAGTGATAGATTATTCACTTAAGGAGGTCACTATCAAGGCTAACGGACAGGATATCGGAAGGTATTACAATGTCTATGAAAACGATAACACCGACCCGATAACTCAGAAGAGAAGCTTTGAGGTCAACAACAATCAGATACTCGGCTCGGTCACTATACTTAAGTATTCATCATCGCGTGAGGCTCTGAGCGGCGCCGAGTTCAGCATCTATCAGGTCGATACTCCAAAGGACGAGAACGACACAGCGTTCTACGGCTCAAAGCACGGAGTAGGCGACACTCTCACAGAAAGCTACAGGACCTTGTCAACAAAGCTGTATACAAAGGTGTATATCGGCTCTGAAATGAACCTGCTAAGGCTCGGGGAGCTGGAAATGTATGACAGCAGAACAAAGGAGCTGACTGTGGAGTCCTCAGGCAGAGTTTATGTCTACAAGATCCATACCGAGCAGGGAGATGAGGGACCGAGGTATTATTACTATACCGAGAACAACGTATCCTTCAGCTATGAGCTGATAATCGGCGGCGTGGAGCAGTATGAGGAAATGTGCGAAAGCGGAGTTATAGATGTCAATGATAAGTATCATCAGGACGGCTTCCTCTATTCCGTGCTGAGAAGAAGGGTTAACGGCGAAAGGGAATACTACGTTGTGATAACCGTTAATCCTGCCTCATTCAAAAAGGTGGCAATGGTAGAATTCAGGTATCTGCCGCTTTATGATACACAGGGCAGAGCGATATACTATACTGTCAGAGAGACAAAGGAGCCTGACGGCTATGCTTCTCTCGCAGACTTCAATATGCTTACCGGAATGAATCTTTTTGACGGCCTTAAAAACAGCTCGGACGAATATGTCCGTGATCTCTGCTTTGAGGTGGAGAATATAAAGACGATGAAGCTGCCCGTATCCGGCGGAGCAGGTCTTACGACAATAGTTATTATCGGCACGATGATAATTTGTCTCGGCAGCTTTTGTCTGTTCCTTCTTTACACGGCGAAAAAACGGAAAAGGAGGGCAGAGCGGCTCTGAAATTCGTGATGAAACAAAATATGGCAGCTCCGTCAGTACGGAGCTGCCGGATAAAAAGGAGACTGATTATGAATACTAATGTTAAAACAAGAATTCTGACCCTGCTGTCAGTAGCATTGATAGCAGCAATTCCTGCAGCATCTGCCGGAATGTCGGCAATGGCTGCTCAGACGACAGAGCTGCCCGCAAATGTAAAGCTCGTTACCGAACAGGCTGATCTCATTGTCAATATTCCCGACGGCATCTCGGACAGCTTTGTTGTAAAGGCCTATGAGATACTCCAGCTCGTTATCAACAAAGATACAACGTGGGTCGAGGGTACGCCCATGACAAACGAGGATCCTTCAACAAATCTCTACGTTGTAACGGATGATTTCAAGAGCTTCTTCGCTGGTGCAAGAGCAGCCTATACCGCTGAGGAAAGCCCCCTGCCTGCTGAGAATACTCTTTATCTTTCCTACGACAGCAGCGAGTCAAAGCTCGTTCTCTCAAAGACAAGACCGGAGGGCGAGGAAAAAAAGGACTATATTGTCATAGACAACACCGCAAAAAGCACTGGTCACAAGGGAAAGCTTGAAAAGACCTTCTTTGAAGCGGATCTCGTTTCGAGAATAGTCACTGTAAATCCCGACGATCCCGAGAATGACGCGAGCAACGCAAGAGCCTTTGCCGACTGGACAAGCAGATATATCAGAGCCAAGGCTATTGAAGAGGACAAAACAGCCGAAAAAACAAACGACCCCGAGACTTTCAGATTCAAAGACCTTGTTTATGGTTATTATGCGGTTCAGAGCTATGACGACGCCACAGACAACGATATGACCGTTATCAACCAGAGCATTCTCAATGTTCCTATGGCGGAGAGCGTGACCCTCAAGGCAACTCCGATAACCATTGACAAGAGCGTCAAGAATCTTATTGACGCCAACAGAAAAAATAACGGCGAGGAGACGCTTAAAAACGACGATACCGCAAGGGTGGACGTTGATACGGCCAACGGTACAAAATACGATATCATCACGGCAAATATCGGCGATGTCCTTCAATACAGGGTCGAGAGCCATATCCCCTCATATACGAGCTATGACCTTTCGGATCCGCAAAAGCTTGTTCCCCTTTCCACGGAGATAACAGAGGCGGGCTTCTACGATATCTGCGACGGAAAATATGTCTATACCTTCCGTGACAAGATGACAAATCAGGACTTCTTTGCTGTTGATACCACCTTAAACGGCACAGAGGTGAAGGGTCTGAAGGCTGAGATATACAATGCAGCCGGTACTGATGTTGATAAGACCTTTACCGTAAGGACCATTGACGAGGCTTATTATCTTGTTGATTCCTCAAAGGAGTCTGCTACCGTACAGGACGCTGTTGCAAGACTCTGGGAGGCTGATTATACGAGCGCAGCAAAGTATGATTTCTTCGCTCTCAACTTTGATATAGCAAAGCTCAAGGCTCTCGGTCTCGGCGGAAGGGATATAGTCATCACCTACAATGCCGAGCTCAGGGCAGAGGCGTTGAATACGGGTACAGAGAACGAGGCTAAGTTCACCTACAGCAACGACCCCTATGATTCGACCACAAACGACACTATCACTGACAAAAACAAGGTCTATACATACGATATGAAGATAGACAAGGTGTTCAGTGACGGAGCCGACACCCTTTTCGATCAGGTAAGCTTCAAGCTCTATACCGACTCAGACCTTGAAAACAGCATACAGTTTACAGGCGAGAACGGAAGCTATGTAAGAGCCGACAGCGACGACACTCAGACGACTGACGAGATATTCGTTAACTCAAACGACGGAAAGCTCGTTCTGCACGGACTTGGCGAGGGGACCTACTATCTTGCGGAGCAGGAGAATGAAGTTCTTATCCATAAGGGCTACAATAGGGTGAACACTATCACTGTTGTTATCACCGCAAAGGACGGAGAGAACATCATTGATGACGAGGCGCTTACTCTTTTCGACGCCGAGGACAAAGCAAAGTCCACCGCCGTTCTTGACGAGGTGTATCTTACTATATCTAAGGTCACTGACAACAGCTACGGCATAGAGTTTGAGGTGCTCAACCAGAAGGGCTTCACGCTTCCGCTTACCGGTGAGCTTGGAAACTGGCTGCTTGCTATAGGCGGTATCGTGCTTGTGGCAGTCGGCTGCACGGTGATAGTGCTTGCCAATAAGAAAAAGAGCGTAAAAAAATGACAGAATGAAAAAAAGGCTTATCACGGCAATTGCCATTCTTACGGTCCTTGCAGGTCTTGGGATACTTGCCTATCCGGTAGTAAGCAATATCCTTTTCCGCAACAGTCAGCTTGAGCTGATAGAGTTTTATGAAAAACAGGTTCGAGAGCTGAGACCCGAGCAGAAAAGCAAAATGCTTGACGACTGCAGAGAGTATAATGAGGGACTGCTGACAAGCAGGATAAGACTGACTGACCCGTTTGATCCGGATTCCTTTCAGGTAGAGGACGAGCACCCGTATATTGATCTTCTCAACCAGAACGGTGACGGCGCAATGGGTTCGATAGATATCCCCGCAATAAACTGCCGTCTTATCATTTATCATTCCACTGATGACGAGTCTCTTGCAAAGGGCGTGGGTCATTTGCAGGGGACAAGCCTTCCGGTTGGCGGAAAGGGCTCGCACTGCGTGCTTTCCGCTCACACCGGAACTGCCGACAAGGAGCTTTTCACCAATCTCGATCAGCTACGAGAAAACGATGTTTTCTATATCCGTGTCTGGGGAGAAATACTTGCGTATAAGGTCGACGACAGGAAAGTCATTCTCCCCACACAAACTGATGATCTGCATATAGATAAGGAGCACGACTATGTTACTCTTGTCACCTGTACGCCTTACGGGATCAACAGCCACAGACTGCTTGTAAGAGGAACAAGGATACCCTTTGAGCAGGCTAAGAAGCTGGAGGAGGAGAGAAATACAATTCTTCTTGATACATGGAAGAGCCAGTATCTCTATGCAAGTCTGGCAGGCGTTGGAATATCGGCTGTAATAATCGTCGTTATTGTTCTTGTTTACAGACGCGTAAACAGGAAAAAGCGCAAAACCGAATGACCTGTTCCTGACGGCGCAAAGGTCGGGCATAGTATGCGAGGGTGTGAGCTGACGCAGTGAGCGGCAACGCGCATATGAAAATTTAAAAGAAAAACGGGGCTCCGTACTGATTTTTGTACGGGACCCCGTGTTTTTTTGGCGTTATTTAAGATCTCTCCGCTTATACAGCTTTATCGAGATATAACCGATAAGAGCGGATAGGGCTGCGGTGAAGGTTAGCGTACCCGAGATGAGCAGGGCGATGCCGGTGCTTGAAAATAATCCCGTCAGCCCGGACATGATGTATAGCATCGGGCTTTGCTCCTGTGTATCGGATATGATGCTGAATATTATAAAGCCTGCAAATATCGCAAGGCAAAGGATGATCCCGCAAATCCTGCTAAGAGATAACCCTGAAAGAATAAGCATTGCTGTCAGCAGGAAGGTGCAGCACCAGATCACGGCTATGCCCAAAAGGATATTGGAGATATCTGCACTGCCGCCCTTTGAATAAACCGCAATAACAAAAATACAGACATAGAGCAGAGTAAAGAAAAGATCGACACAGCCGTAAAAAAGATAAGCTGAAAGCAGATATTTCCTTCTTGATACAGGCGTTGATAAAAAACACTTTTCCACGCCGTTGTTCCTGTCATTGAAAAGCTGCAGCATTGTTATTCCCGTAGAGCAGCAGGTGAATAAAAATATGGGAATACCGGAATCAAATTCAAGATAAACCGTCCCTGCGGTGTTGTCTATGACTATATACATTGCACACGCCACTCCTATAAGCAGGAGGAGCATGCCGAGTGTAAACGGCCTTTTAACGGATAATAACCACCTGTAAATGAGTCCCTTCATAATTCTTTCCTCCTCAGAACTGTTTGTTTTTCAAAAGCCTTGACGAAATGATATACGACGCTGCGAGTATTGCGGCAGATATTGCGAAAACGATGAGAGCTATGATAGAGATATCTATCTTCATAAGCTCCGAAATAAAGGCGATGCCTGTCTGAGAGCCTTTTAATACAATGCTTGCGATTATCAATGCGAGCATGATCGCTATCATAGAGAAGGTATAGGCGGACAGACCGGCAACAGAGCTTGCTCTCAGCATTATCGGGAGCGTGATGCATAGGGCAAGATTAACAAGAGCGAATATCAGTGAGATCAAAAAGACATATTGCTTTAAATCAAAGCCCGTTGTTTTGCACATATAGATGATAAGCTCACCGGAAGAAAGCAGCAGGAAGATAACGATAAAGAAGTATACTGTAACATATTTTTCTCTGACATAGTCGCTCGTTTTCATCGGCGAGGTCATGAGCCATTTGAGCATTCCTGAGCTGATATCGGAATGTATTGCAGAAAGAGGAACGAAGGAGAAAAAAAGCGTGAGCATCAGCGGAATAATTATAGCTTCATAAATGCTCATTTCAGCATCGGTGTCTATCCACGCGCAAAGGGTCAGGCCTATAAAACAGCATATTGTAATGATGTATAAAGGGCTTGCGTAACACAGCGCGCGCCAGATCATACCCTTCATATCACTCACGCTCCTTTACCATGAATATAAACAGCTTCTCTATATCAATGGGGTAGGGCTTGATGTCAGAGGGTACCGCGCTCTTGAGAACTATAGCCTCTGCGCCGAGGGTGCCGAGCTTTTTGCCTATCACGGCCTCCTTCTCTATCTGGTCAAGCTCCTTTTCTGTGCAGTGGATAACACAGTAGTCCTCATAAAGCTTGTCCTTTTCCTCTGAAAGCATGAGCCTGCCCTTGTGTATAAAGGCGATATAGTCGCACATCTTTTCAAGATCGCTTACTATGTGTGAGGAAATGAGTATCGAATGTTCGCCGTCGCTTACAAAATCGAGCAGGATATCAGTTATCTCATCACGGACAACAGGGTCAAGACCGCTGGTGGCTTCATCAAGAATGAGAAGTCTTGCATTGTGTGACAGGGCGGCAGCTATTGAGAGCTTCATTTTCATTCCTCTTGAATACTTTGCGATATTCTTTTTTACGGGGAGCTCAAACCTGCCTAAAAGCTCCTCATATTTATTATTGTCCCAGTTCCTGAAAACAGAGCTGAGCATTCTGCCGACCTTTTTTGCATTGAATTCGGCAGGGAAGCAGCACTCATCGAATACAACACCGATATCCTCCTTGACAAGAGTCATCTCCTTTTCGCAGTCCCTGCCGAGGAGCTTTACAGAGCCGCTGTCCTTTTTCATCAGATCGAGTATCAGCTTGATAGTGGTGCTTTTTCCTGCTCCGTTTTCACCAATAAGACCGAGCACATAACCTGTTGGAAGCGTAAGGCTGAAATCCTTTATCTCAAAATCCCTGAGTGCTTTGTTAAGACCCTTTATCTCAATAGCGTTCATAATAATTCCTCCGTTTCATTGTTTATGATCTCCAGCAATTCGTTTCTGCTTATCCCGTTTTCCCGTGCAAAAGCGAAGACCTGAGAGATCATTTCCTCCAGCTTCATAATGCTTTGTTCCTTGATAAGCTCGGTATTCCTCTTTGCCACAAAGCAGCCCTTGGCAGGAACTGTGTATACATAGCCCTCTTTTTCAAGCTCCTCATAGGCTCTTTTTGTAGTGATGACGCTTATTCTCAGCTCTTTTGCGAGGCTTCGTATCGAGGGCAGCATATCGTTTTCCTTCACCTCACCTCTGATGATAAGAGCTTTTATCTGAGTGTATATCTGATCGTAGATCGGAACACCGCTGTGTGTGTCGATAAAGATAAGCATTTATCTCCCTCCCTTACTGTGTATTAAGTATCATCTGTATATATACAGTATATACAGCATATGCGGAAAAGTCAATATCTGTTTTTTGAAAAATCAAAATATCCTGTATTTTGGGCAGATCCAACAGTGAGCCCTGTGAACAGATCATTTCCGTTGTGAAAAGCGACAATTTAATAGGTCTTGTGTAATATCAAAGTTAAAGAACTGTTCTTTCAGGCAAATGACAAAAAGTATCAGGTATTACCTCAAATAACTGAGTATTTAAGTGATAGTGTCATATTTGTTACAATTCAGGGCAGGGTAATACGGTCTTATTCAATAAAAAGCTTGCATTTCTGATCGAATTATTATAGAATATAACAGTAATTGACAATTGCTTTGCCGTTGTGCCTGTTTAGGGCATATATCGGCGGAGTATCCCCGGATCAAAGGAGAAGATCGCATGTTTGAGACAGAATTCAAATTTACATTGCCCAAGGGATATATAGACATTAACGGCACTCTCCACCGTGAGGGTGTGATGAGACTCGCAAATGCGGGAGATGAGATAATCCCTCTTAGAGACCCGAGAGTGCAGCAGAACCCCGGTTATCTTTCGATAATAATACTGTCAAGGGTCATAAAAAGCCTCGGCACGCTCCCTGCTGTAGATACGAGAGTTATAGAGGGTCTGTTTACGATAGATCTTGCTTATCTGCAGGATATGTATACAAGGATAAATACTATGGATATGCCGGTGTATAAATCCGTGTGTCCTCACTGCGGACAGAAATTAGAGATACCCGTAAATTTTCTCGAAGCCGGAATATAGCAGTATATCCGGCTGACAGATTTTATGAGGAGGCCGCCTTTATCGGCTACTATCTGCATTGGTCTCATGACGAGATCGCTTCTCTCAGTCACCGTGAGCGTCAGCGCTGGTGCAGGGAGATATCCAGGATAAACAGCAAGCTCAACGATGAGCCTGAGAATATTTTCAAGCTCTGATAAGCTCTTATCAACGGGACGGTGAATCAAAATGTCTTCCGCAGGCGATATAATACCAAGCTATACCTTTGAGGTCTCACTTGACGGTATCGGCTTCAGTTTTTCAAAGGTGTCCAATATATCAGGCTCCGTAGATATAGATACGATAACAGAGGGAGGAGCAAACAACGCTCCTGTTATCCTTCGCAATCCGAAGAGAAGTCCTGATATGCTTGTTCTTGAAAAGGGCTTATATACCTCCTTCAGCGATACGGCGTTCTCTTTTTTGAAGGAGGGCACAAAGATAACCTCCATTAGCATCAGCGTTCTCAGAGACGGAAAGACCGTAAGAATGTTTTTTGTGACGAACGGTGTTGTTGTTTCAAGGCAGTTCAGCCCTCTTGACGCTATGAACAGCTCTGTGCTGACCGTCAGTTTGCAGATCGCACACACCGGCATTACAGAAATGGCTCTGCCGTTTGGTATATGAGAATAATAAAAAGAGGAAAACCGATATAATATGAAACCGTCTGTACTAAAAAATATGACTGCAGCTCCGCCGTTGATAAGGATAACCTCAATGGCGGGCTTTGCTGCGCTGAGCAATGCCTGCAGCTTTGCACAGTCGATATTTGAAAAATACAGCCGTTCTGATGATGAGTACACAGGCTCAGAGGCCTTTGTTTTTCTCAATTCGATAAATAAGCTTCTTCAGACTGGAAACGAGCAAAGGAAAGACTTATCTCAGGCGATAAGACTTGTTATAATCCGGCAGCTCATAATAAGCGGAGAGCTGAAAGCGCCAAGGGCGGTTTTTGAAACAGCGGAAAACGAGCTTCAGACTATTAAAATGAAGCTCAGGAATTCCGACAGCACATCTTGGAAGCAGCTTGTCAGGATACAGAGCCTCTTATCGGAAAAAAGCTCTCTTTCAAGCTTTATTATCAAAGCCGAATCAAGGCATGAAAGCACGTTGGAAATGTTTTCATCTATAGACCTGAAAGCGATCCTTAACGAAGCTGGGGTATTCAACGGGGCGGCAGGCGCAGCTTCGATGATGCTCCCCGTTATAAGAGCCTCTGCAGAAAGCGAGCCTGACTTCTCCTCTGAAAAAGAAGGCTTGGAATATCCCGCCGGCGAAA
>ONFW01000062.1 GCA_900317215.1 uncultured Eubacteriales bacterium
AGACCGGAACCTTAACTCCAAGAAGTCCCCACAACACATAGATCCCCGTATCCTCCGGCATAGATAATACCAGATCAGGCTTTTCGGCTTTTACGATCTTTTTGACGGCTTTGAATCTCTTTATCCTGTCGATCAGCTTGTTATCCGACATTTTTTCTATTGAAGTCAGTTTTATTCTTTCATAAAGGTCATACAATACCTTGTCAGGATATGTCATTATTATCTGACATTCAATGTCCCTACTCACAAAATAATTAGAAAGCTGGGCTATTACTCTCTCAGCACCGCCGCCATACATATTCTTTGTAACAATAATAATCTTTTTTGACAAATAACTCACGCTTTCCAATTATAAAAATATAAGTCTATTTCGGCTAAAAAACGCTCATAAAATATTTTGGTGTACTACAGAACCGGCTTTAATTATGGTGTTTTCTTTAATTACGATGCCGCCGACCACTATTGCCCCTGTATATACAACACAGTTATCCTTGAAAAGCGGCTGTCCTCTGTATTTTCCGTCAGGATCAAGTCTCGGCGGCTTACCGTTTCCGCCACCTAAAGTAACATGCTGATATACTTTGAGCCTTCCTTCGGATTTCACTTCCATTCCGATCACAGTTCCCAATCCGTGTACCAAAAAAAATCCTCCAGCCAGATCTGCACGATAATCAATATCGGTATGAAACAGCATCCGATTAAGATACCAGATTATCTTGCTGATCGGTGACAAGTGAATTCGATAGAAAAGGTTGGACAATCTGTATAAGCACACACAATGAAAACACGGGTTAAAGAAAATCGTCACTATTTTCTTTCCGATACCGCCCCCGGCAGTAAATTCCTTAAAGTCTTTTGTGATTCTCATTGTGCACTCCTTGATAACGAAGTTTTATATAATGTATCTATCTCTTTAATAACGCCCTCAAGACCAAAGCCTGATTTTTCAAGCTGCAATACCGATTTTCTGCTTTGCTCAGTACGGTCACGTTTTTGTAGAACAATATGTTCTGCCCATTCGTTTATATCATTCAGTTCAAGAACGGTTATCAGGTCTGTTTGTATGACCTCTCTGCTGATACAGTCACTTATCAGACACGGAAGACCGTTTGCCTGTGCTTCAACAAGCGTCAGAGGAACTCCTTCAAACTTTGACGGAAAGACGAATTGATCCATTGCGGAATAAAATGCCGATGTGTCAGATGTAGTCCCGCCAAAAATCACATGATCGGCAACCCCCATCTCTTCTGCTCTGCATTTTATGTTTTCTTCTAAAGGTCCGTCACCAACCAGAAGCAATACGGAATCAGGTTCACGCTCATGGTAACGCTTGAATACATCAAGAATATATGTATGGTTTTTTTGATCCGTAAACCGTCCTATATGGCCGATCACTTTTTTGTCATCTATATCAAGCTGCTTTCTGACAGCAACACCTTTTTCTTTGTCAAATGCAAAACGGTTCAGATCAATTCCGTTTTTTATCACAACATACGGATGAGAACCAAAAAGCCACTTTCCTGCTTCTTCTCCGCATCCGATACCATGTGTATATGATTGGTAGAATTTGTGTCTGAGCATTTTATCGTATATTTTATGTACGCAGGTAGTATTATGGCTGTGTGCAATGCGAACATTTACACCGCACTTTTTAGCCGCTGACATTTCAACTGCCAATGTCGCACTGTTTCCATGAGCGTGAATAATATCAAAATTGTGGGATTTCAGTATATTTTTCAGTTCACTATAATATGCAATCTGGTTCTTACGCCTGTTTTCTGATCTTATTATCTCCACATTATATTTTTCGAGGATAGGCATAAACTGCGGGGCGATCTCATCCGTAAAAAGTGAGATACTGTATTCTTCAGGATCAAGATGAGTTATATACTGCATAATGACTGCACTCATACCGTTGACCCTTAATCCGTTGATCGTATATAGTAGCTTTATCATTGACCACACCTACAATTCATTTATAAACTCACTTATGCTGTCAATATACGACTGCGTATTACTTTTATACTCAGACAGCTTCAAATCCCTAATCTTCTGAATGTCAACAAATAAATCATCACAGTTCTGACACTCAAGAATAAAACCCGATTTGACAAATTCCTCGATTATCTGAAGCTGGTGGTCATCCACATGTTCCCCATACTTTGAAAGACGAGGAACGGCAATAACCTTTTTCCCTTTTTTCAACGCACCTACAATAGCACCTGTTCCGCCATGAGTAATAATAATATCAGCAGAGGTTTGCATACGAGCAAACTCATCTCTGTCCATAAACTGCTTATATTCAAAATGATGCGGCAGATAATCACTGTAGCCTGTTTGAGCAAAAATTGTATCTTTTATCTTTCCTTCTGACACCTGCTTATCCAGTGCTGTTAAAAGACGATTAAACTGAAATTTTTGTGAACCAAGCGTTACAAATATCATGTCATTACCTCAATATATTCCACCAAGATAGATCGCATCCGGATAAAACTCCTTCATGGATTCCCATTGAACATAAAATCTGTCGGCATACTTATACAAAAACTTTCCTGTTTCTGTCGGACTGGTCACTTTCGCAAAACTTTCGATATAGATCAGCTTCTTCCGGAACAGCTTTGCCAGTAAACAAATCGGTATCATTGCCAGCACGCCGGTAGTAATAACCACATCCGGC
>ONFW01000198.1 GCA_900317215.1 uncultured Eubacteriales bacterium
CTTTCGGAGAAATTCAATGCATACTTTGCGGAGCCTGCGTATTCAGCCGACAACGCTGCGGGAACTGCATTTTTATGCTCTGAACAGCATAGACTTATCAGGAAAAATGCTTGATAATAAACTACAGTAAAGGAGAATGGAAATGGGAAGATTATTCGGAACAGACGGCGCCAGAGGAATAGCCAACAAGGAGCTTACCTGTGAGCTTGCAATGAATATAGGCAGAGCTGCCGCAATGGTACTTACAGGCAGTACGGGCGGAGTCCACCCGAAGATACTTATCGGAAAGGATACCCGACGCTCTTCATATATGCTGGAGGGCGCGCTGATTGCAGGACTTTGCTCCGTAGGTGCGGACGTTGTGCTTCTGGGCGCAGTACCCACTCCTGCAGTTGCCTTTCTTATCAAGGAATACAAGGCAGATGCGGGAATAATGATATCTGCTTCTCACAACCCTTTTGAATATAACGGAATAAAGATATTTTCAAGCGACGGCTATAAGCTGCCCGATGCTCTTGAGGAAGAGATAGAGAGTATAGTTATAGATAATTCAAAGCCCTACTATACTCCCATAGGCGATGCTCTCGGCAGAGTCAGCCGCGCCACAGATGCAAGAGAGACTTATATCCGCCACATTATCGAGACGGTCCCCTACCGTCTTGACGGCATGAGGATAGCCATAGACTGCTCAAACGGCTCTGCATCAAGCACTGCGGAGGAGCTTTTTACAAGGCTCGGCGCAGAATGTTCTATGCTTTTTAACGAGCCTGACGGTGTGAACATAAACAGGGACTGCGGCTCAACACATCTGGAAAGCCTGCAGAAATACGTTGTTGAAAATGGACTTCAGGCGGGTGTTGCCTTTGACGGTGACGCCGACAGGTGTCTCGCTGTAGATGAAAAGGGCAATGTTATAGACGGCGATTTCATAATGGCTATCTGTGCGCTTGACCTTGCATCAAGAAACAAGCTCAGCAAGAATACGGCAGTAGGCACGGTAATGTCCAATATGGGATTCAGTCGTTTCTGTGCCGACAATAAGCTCAGATTTGTTTCCACTGACGTGGGCGACAGATATGTTCTTGAGGCAATGCTCCGTGAGGGCTACAACTTTGGTGGAGAGCAGTCGGGGCATGTTATTTTCCTTGATTACTCCACTACAGGAGACGGACAGCTCACGGCAGCCCAGCTTCTCAGCCTTATAAACAGAAGAAGAGCAAAACTTTCAAGCATCGCTACCCTTATGACCCGCTATCCACAGGTACTGATAAATGTCAAGGTGACCAACGAGGGCAAGCTTCATTTCTTTACCAATCAGGCAGTAAGGAATAAGATCGAGGAGGTAAAGAAGGAACTCGGTGAGGACGGAAGGATACTTGTTCGCCTTTCGGGAACAGAACCTCTCGTAAGAGTTATGCTTGAGGGACTTGACAAGGAGAAGATCAACAGGCTTGCTAATGAAACGGCTGATCTTATTCGTGAAAAAATAGGAGCTCCTTCGTGAAACTGCATAAAAAACCAAGCTGTTTGACCGAATAAATCTACCTGAAAAATCGGTTTGTTTTTCCCTTTATATGGTATAATTATCATAATCGAGGAAAGGGAGCATGGATATGGGTGTTGTAGAGCTTTCTGTTATAATTCCTTCAAAGAATAATAAGCATCATGTTTCGGATATAATCAAAAGAATTTCCGCTGAGCTTTCCGGTATAGAGGTAGAATTTATCGTAATAGATATGAACTCCACTGACAACAGCGTCATCTGGGCGCTTGAGGAGATAAAGCGCAGTGACCTGAGAGGCTGTGTGATACAGAGCGGAGGAGGCAGTATCTGTTCTGCTCTTAACACCGGAATATATAAGTCTGACGGAAGGTATATTACCTTTGTATATCCGAGCAGACAGTATAAGAACTATTTCCAGGATTATTTAAGCACCGCAGATGACTGTGCGGCTGATTTTGTGTTTGCGCTGCCTCCTGCACAGGGCGCTGCGCAGAAAACAGCTCTTTCGGGCAGTGTTTCTCCTTCAAAGCTGCTGGAGCTGCTCATCAATTCACGGGTAAGCATTGATTTTACTGCGGTAATGCTGAAAAGGGAGTATATTCTCCGCAATCATATCAAATTCTATGAGGACTGCAGCTACGGCTATGCTGAGGCGTTTATCTACAATGTCCTGCTGTATGATCCCAAAACAGCCTGTTCCGACATAAGGCTTGAGCGTTGTGAGGACTCTCCTGTTGCCAGGGAGACCGCTCCCGGCAATGTCAACTGCTACGAGCGTATAGACGCTATGCTAAAGGTGTACGAGAATATCAAGCTGCAAAGGAAGGACAATATCGCCCTTACAGAGCTTTTTGAGGGTCAGAAGCTTCCCTCTGTTATAATGTCGGTAGTTGATATCCTGCTGAAACAGGGCTTTTCATATTCGGCAATTAAACGCTCCTTCAAGCAGAAGGGCTACAGTGAATTGTTAAGACCAACGGGACGCACCTCTCCCGAGCTGCGAAGGAAGCTGCTGCAGTGGAAGCTCCTTCCGTGGACATATAAATAATGAAGCAATGTACTGTCTGTATTAATGCGGGCAGTACATTTTTGTTTCCGGAGCGTGTAAGGAAAGGTTTAGTATTGATAGTTTGTTCGATATATGGTAAAATGAATATTAAATAAATGGCTCAGGAGTATTAACAGTACATTATTGACAGAAAAAGCGTCATTATTCAGATGAGCCGATCAATTCATTGATTTAAAAAGGAAACGGAGAGGGCATGAGGATTTTGGGAATAGACCCCGGCTATGCGATAGTAGGCTACGGGGTGATAGAATTCGTTGGCGGGAGATACTATTGTGTCGATCACGGAGCGGTAACGACAGATGCGGATACCAGCTTTCCGCTGAGACTCCAGCAGATATATAACGGGATACTGTCGGTGATAATAAAAAACGATCCCGATGAGATAGCGATAGAAAAGCTGTTTTTTCAGAATAATCAGAAAACAGCTATCGACGTTGCCCAGGCAAGAGGAGTAATTATGCTTGCAGGGCAGAACAGCAATATCCCGATAAGCGAGTATACTCCCCTGCAGGTCAAGACCGCTGTTACCGGATACGGACAGGCTCATAAACCCCAGGTAATGGAAATGACGAGACGGCTCCTTAAGCTGGATAAGCTCCCTAAGCCTGACGATACCGCCGACGCTCTTGCAATAGCTATCTGCCATGCGCAAAGCTCCGGTACGGCCCTCAGAGCCTTGCTGAACAAAAGGAGAACTTCATTATGACACAGTTGTATTTTGTGCGTCATGCGCAGCCCGACTACAGACAGGGTAATAACAGGAGCTTTTCTCTCTCGGAGGAAGGAATGTCGGACAGAATGGGAGCAGCGGAGATACTTGATAAGGTGAGGTTCGACATTGCTGTGTCAAGCCCGTATGCAAGAAGCCTTGAAACTATCGAGCCTGTCGTTTCCGCTCAGGGACTGAAGCTGATTACTGACGAAAGACTTCGTGAAAGGGATAATGCGGGCGGAGGCAGCAACAGCCAGGAGATGTTCCGCAGAAGATGGGCTGATTTCGATTTTCATGAAGAGGGCGGCGAGAGCCTTCGTTCTACTCAGCAGAGAAATATTGACGCAGTATTCGATATACTTGATGCTTATGAGAGCAGAACTGTCCTTGTCGGCACGCACGGAACAGCGCTCTCAACGATCATCAATTATTTCCGCCCCGATTTTCTGTATGACAGCTTTATGCGTATCATCGACTTCATGCCCTATGTTCTGAGAATGGATTTTGAAGAGAGAGAGCTTATCGGCACAGAGGAGCTTTTTTTCATCAAAAAGGAATTTCATGGGGTAAAATAACAGTAAAAGGGGAACGACAATGATATACAGCCTTAACGGAAAAATAATACATACCGAGCCGACCTTTGTGGTAATAGAATGTGGCGGTGTGGGGTATAAATGTCTTGTTACGATGAACACTCTCCGGGCTCTTCCGAAGACCGGAGAGAATGCCTTTATCTATACTCAGATGCTGGTCAGAGAGGATGCGGTCGAGCTTTGCGGCTTTGCGACAGCCGCAGAGCTTAACTGCTTCAATATGCTCATGTCAATAAGCGGAGTAGGAGCAAGAGTGGCAATAGCTATCCTCTCTGTTCTTAGTCCGGAGCAGGTGGCTCTTGCAGTGTCGTTTGAGGACAGCAAGGCTCTCACAAAGGCGAGCGGAGTGGGCAATAAGCTTGCTCAGAGGATAATACTTGAGCTTAAGGACAAGATAAAAAAGCTCGGCATAGCTCAGAATTCACCAGGAAACGACACCGCACCTGCAGCGCCCGCTCAGACAGGAAACATATCTCAGGCGATAGGTGCGCTTGCCGTGCTTGGTTATACCCCTGATGATGTTCTGCCGTATATGAAGGGGCTGGATCCCGCCTTGCCTGTGGAAAAGCTTATCTCGGAGACTTTGAGGGCAATCGGAAAAAAGTAACAGGTTTAAAATAACATACATGATATTCAGAGGATAAAAATATGGAAGAACTTGATTTTGAAAACAGGATAGTCTCGCCCACGGAGATAATGGGTGACAGCGACAGTGATAATCCCCTGCGCCCGAGAACGCTTGACGAATACATAGGGCAAGACAAGGCAAAGCAGAATCTTGCGGTGTTTATAGAGGCGGCAAAGCAAAGAGGGGAAAGTCTGGATCATGTGCTGCTTTACGGTCCTCCGGGACTCGGCAAGACCACGCTTTCCGGAATAATCGCAAACGAAATGAAGGTCGATCTTAGGATAACCTCCGGGCCTGCAATAGAAAAGCCGGGCGATCTTGCCGCTATACTCACCAATCTCAACGAGGGAGATGTTCTTTTTATAGACGAGATACACCGGATCTCAAGGGCGGTTGAGGAGATTCTATATCCCGCAATGGAGGATTTTGCGATAGATATAGTCACCGGCAAGGGACAAATGGCAGCGTCCTATCATCTTCCCCTCCCGCATTTCACGCTTGTAGGAGCAACAACAAGGGCGGGGCAGCTAACAGCGCCGCTGAGGGATCGTTTCGGAGTATCTCTCAGGCTTGAGCTGTATACTCCAGAGGAACTTGCAAGGATAGTCACAAGGAGCGCGTCGATCCTTAATATAGATATTGAGCCCGACGGCGCTCTCGAGATAGCCTCTCGTTCAAGAGGCACGCCGAGAATTGCCAACAGGATGCTCAAAAGGGTAAGAGACTTTGCACAGGTGCTTTCAAACGGGGTGATAACCCTTGAAACAGCCCGTACTGCCCTCGAACGGCTTGAGATAGACGAGCTCGGCCTTGATGCAAACGACAGAAGAATGCTCACTGCTATTGTTAAATTCTACAGGGGAGGTCCTGTAGGACTTGAGACCCTTGCTGCTGCCATAGGCGAGGAGGCGGTGACTATAGAGGACGTTATCGAGCCTTATCTTATGCAGATAGGCTTTCTCAACCGTACCCCGAGGGGACGCTGTATCACAAGAGCAGCATGCCTGCACATGGGCTTTGAGCTGCCCGATGCACAGGAGGGACAGATAAGATTTGAGTGAGTTATTGACTGTTTCGGGACTGAACTTTTACGTAAAATCTCTGCTGGAGGGTGACAGGAATCTTAACGGCATAAATCTCAGGGGTGAAATATCCAACTGCAGGCATGACCGAAGGAGCGGACATATATATCTTGTTCTAAAGGACGAAAGAAGCTCCGTCAGCGCAGTAATGTTTTCTTCGGGTGCTTCAAGACTGAGCTTTGAGCCCTGCGACGGAATGAAGGTAGTGATAAGGGGAAGGGTCAGCCTTTATGAAGCCACGGGAAAATATCAGATCTATATCAATGAAATGCTGCCTGAGGGCGAGGGAGAGCTTAGTCTTGCCTTTGAACGGCTTAAAAAGAAGCTCTCCGCCGAAGGACTGTTTGATGAAAGGCATAAGAGATCGCTGCCGCTATACCCTGAGCGTATAGGGGTGATAACCTCACCGCAGGGAAAGGCGATAGAGGATATCACAAAGACGCTTAAGCGTAGATACCCTGTCGGAGAGATAATACTCTGTCCTGCTGCCGTGCAGGGCGAGAATGCAGCGCAGCAGCTCACTGATGCTGTGAGACGATTTGATAGGCTGAAATGCGTTGATGTAATAATAATCGGACGCGGAGGAGGCTCGGCTGAGGAGCTTTGGGCGTTCAATGATGAGGAGCTTGCAAGAGCGATCTATTCCTGCACTATACCCGTAGTTTCGGCTGTCGGACATGAAACTGACTTTACGATCTGCGACCTTGCCGCAGACGTCAGGGCCTCAACTCCTACAGCGGGGGCGGAGCTTGTTGCGGCTGATATGGGGACCATGCTGTCTACGCTTGCCTATTCCCACAGACGGCTCCGCGAGCTTATGAAAACGAGAGTAGCACATGAAAAGCAAAGGCTTGCTCTTTTGAGCAGCGCAAGGGTGCTGCGTTCGCCGTCGGAGCTTATCGCAATTAGGAGAATGAAGCTTGATATGCTTAAAAACGAGCTTAGCGATGTATATGCTTCGAGGCTGAAAAACGAAAGACACCGCCTTTCTCTCACAGCGGCAAGGCTTGATGCGGTAAGCCCCCTCGGTATCCTTGCAAGGGGATACGCTATTGCAAAAAAACATGACAGAACAATACGCTCGGTCACGCAGACTGATAAGGGCGACAGTATAGAACTGATATTGAAGGACGGTACACTTGACTGTACCGTTACCGGTATAAAGGAGACAAAGCATGAGTAAAAAGGTATATGAAAAATCAATGCTCAGAATACAGGAAATAATCGAAAAGCTCGAGAGCAGCGAGCTTCCGCTTGAGGAGGCGATGAAGCTTTTTGAGGAGGGTACAAAGCTTGCCGCTGAGTGTTATGAAACCCTTGACAGTGCGGAGCAGAAGCTCAGGAGCATCTCCGAGCTTGAATCAGAGAGAGGAGAGGAAGAGGAATGAGCAATAGTACAGAAAAGATAGAGCGAGCGCTTACGGGCTTTCTTCCTGTGAAGGACGGATATATAGATACCGTGGTAAGCTCCATGGAATACAGCCTTACTGCGGGAGGCAAGAGAGTACGCCCGATGCTTGTTCTTGAATTTGCAAGGCTGTGCGGCGGCTCTGAGGAGGCGGCTCTGCCCTTTGCCTGCGCTGTAGAGATGATACATACCTATTCGCTTATTCACGACGACCTTCCCTGCATGGACGATGATGACATGAGAAGGGGAAAGCCTACAAATCATAAGGTGTTCGGAGAAGCTCAGGCTGTTCTGGGAGGAGATGCGCTGCTGACCCGTGCCTTCGAGATAATCCTTTCAGATGAAGCGGTCTCTCTCAACGGGGCTGACAGGTGCGTCAGAGCGGGCAGAACGCTTGCCTGCTGTGCCGGAGCCGAGGGAATGATAGGCGGTCAGATAATAGATATTGAAAGCGAGGAGCTGAACGCAGGGCTCGAAAGGCTCAGGATAATGGACGACAAAAAGACGGGAGCGCTGATACGTGCCGCATGTCTTTTAGGCTGTATCTCTGCAGGCGCAGAGGATCGTCAGATGAAGGCTGCTGAGGCTTATGCGAGCAGCATCGGTCTTGCATTTCAGATAGTTGATGATATCCTTGACGTTACCTCTGATACAGAGACTCTGGGAAAGCCGGCAGGAAGCGATGAGCAGAACAAGAAATCCACCTATGTATCCTGTCTTGGTCTTGAAAAATGCAGAGAGCTTACCCGCGAGCTTACCGATAAGGCGATAAAAAGTCTTTCCGTTTTTAACGGAGACACAGGTGCGCTCATAAACCTTGCCGAAAAGCTGCGCGACAGAGATAAATAAATCCGTTACACTAAAGGAGATAATAATATGCTGAGGCTGAGACCATACAATAAAAATGACGCAAAGATAATTCTTTCTTGGATAAAAGATGAAAGATCCTTCTATATGTGGAATGCAGGAGTGCTGGGAGC
>ONFW01000187.1 GCA_900317215.1 uncultured Eubacteriales bacterium
TATCGCCCCCGGGATCAGAAGGAGCTTTTCAGCAGAAAAATGGGCATTCATTCCCTCTGCTGTCTGGACTCAGGAAAGAGAAAAAGCTCTCGACAGTGTCAGACATGACGCTGAATTTCAGGCATACGGCTATGATATAGACAGTGACGCAGTTGCTCTCACGCTCGAAAACGCCAAAAAAGCCGGTGTTGCCGAACGGATACACGCCGAGGTTTTCGACATAAGAGATCTCGACCTCAGTTTTGAGCGGGCAGCGATAATCTGTAATCCCCCCTACGGCGAGAGATTGCTCGATATGGAAAAAGCAAGAGAGCTATATAAGATCATGGGAGAAAAATTTGTTAAGAGGCAGGGCTTCAGCTACAGCATAATAAGCCCGGACGACAGCTTTGAGGAGGTATTCGGCAGGCCGGCCGACAAAAGAAGAAAGCTGTACAACGGAATGATAAAATGCCAGCTTTATATGTATTTCAGGAACAACTGATAAACACCGGAAGCGTGCCCGGGAAAGGAGAACAGCTATGAGCTTCGCTCATCTTCACGTCCATACTGAGTACAGTCTGCTTGACGGCGCCTGCAGGATAAAGGAGCTTATCGCCAGAATAAAGGAGCTGGGCATGAGTTCCGTTGCAATAACCGACCACGGGGCCATGTACGGCGTCATCGACTTTTTTAAGGAAGCGAAAAAGCAAGGCATACACCCCATAATCGGCTGTGAGATGTATGTCTCTCCGAGAAAGCACACCGACAGAACCGCCGGGCTTGACAGAAGGAGCCGTCATCTTGTTTTGCTTTGTGAGAATAATACCGGCTATCAGAACCTGATAAAGCTTGATTCCCTTGCTTGGACAGAGGGCTTTTACGGCAAGCCGAGAGTCGACCTTGAGCAGCTTGAGCAGTACCATGAGGGACTGATAGCTCTGTCTGCCTGTCTTGCCGGAGATATCCCGAGGGCGCTCATGGAGGGCGACTATGACGGCGCAAAAAAATATGCCCTTGAATACAAAAGGATATTCGGCGCAGAGAACTTCTTCATTGAGCTTCAGGATCACGGGATAGACGAACAGAAAAGAATAGCTCCTGCCCTGATAAAACTCTCGGAGGAATGTGATATCCCCCTCGTAGTGACGAACGACTGCCATTACATCCGCCGTGAGGACAGCAGTCTGCAGGAGATACTTATCAACATACAGACCAACACCACTGAGGATTCGGACAAGGCGCTGAGATTCCCGACAAACGAATTTTATGTCAAATCAGAGCAGGAAATGCGTCAGCTCTTTCCTTCACACCCCGAAGCAGCAGACAATACCGAAATAATAGCCCGGCGCTGCAGCGTCGAATTTGAATTCGGCAAGCTCAAGCTCCCTCACTTTGACGTTCCAAACGGAAGGGATCATACCGAATACTTCCGTGAGGAATGCTTTAAGGGGCTTTACAGGCATTACGGCGACAAGCCCGACAAATCCCTTATCGACCGTCTCGAATATGAGATCAATACTATCTCAACAATGGGCTATGTCGATTATTACCTGATCGTGAACGACTATGTAAGCTATGCAAAGAGCAGCGGAATTCCTGTGGGCGCAGGCAGAGGCTCCGGCGCAGGCAGTCTTGCAGCCTATTGTATAGGAATAACAGGCATTGATCCGATAAAATACGACCTTCTGTTCGAGAGGTTCCTCAATCCCGAAAGAGTCAGTATGCCCGATTTTGACGTTGACTTCTGCAAGGACAGACGGCAGGAGGTAATAGACTACGTTATAAGAAAATACGGCAGCGATCACGTGTCTCAGATAGCGGCCTTTTCAACAATGGCGGCAAAGGGAGCCGTCCGTGACGTTGGCAGGGCTCTCGGCCTTCCCTACGCTCTGTGCGACAAAACAGCAAAACTGATACCCTCAGACCTTGGCATGACCATTGAAAAGGCACTATCAATATCCTCTCAGCTCAAGGCTCTTTATGATGAGGACCCAGATGCAAGGAGACTGATAGACACAGCCTCAAAGCTTGAGGGCATGCCTAAAAACACTACTACCCATGCGGCAGGCGTTGTCATAACCGAAAAGCCGGTGAGCGACTATGTCCCTCTTGCAAAAAACGGCAGCGCTACTGTCACCCAGTTTACGATGACAACCCTTGACGAGCTTGGGCTTCTGAAAATGGATTTTCTCGGACTGCGTAATCTGACAGTTCTGCACAATGCCGAGGAGGCTGTCCGGAAAAAAGAACCGGACTTCAGTATTGACAGTATTCCCGATGACGACAGGGAGGTATATGATTTTTTTGCCGCAGGAAACACCGAGGGCGTGTTTCAGTTTGAGTCCGCAGGCATGAAGAATGTGCTTGTACAGCTCAAGCCGGAAAACCTTGAGGACATTATCGCAGTCATCTCCCTGTATCGTCCCGGACCTATGGATTCTATACCTAGATACATCGAAAACCGCCATCATCCGGAAAAGGTAACGTACAAGCACCCTCTGCTCGAACCAATACTCAGGGTCACCTACGGGTGCATAGTTTATCAGGAGCAGGTAATGCAGATCTTCCGCTCTCTTGCAGGTTATTCCCTCGGCAGAGCGGATATCGTCCGCAGAGCCATGTCCAAAAAGAAAAAAAGCGTCATGGAGGAGGAGAGAAGGGTCTTCATCTACGGACTGACGGACGAAAACGGCAACGTGCTTGTAGACGGCTGTATTCGGCGTGGTGTTCCCGAAAAAACAGCTCAGGATATCTATGCCGAAATGGAAAGCTTTGCGTCCTACGCCTTCAACAAATCCCATGCCGCCTGCTACGCCCTGATCTCTTATCAGACAGCTTATATGAAATACCACTACCCGTGCGAATATCTTGCAGCTCTTCTCACCAGCGTGCTGGACAACTCGGGAAAGGTTGCAGTATATATAGACGAATGCTCACGCTGCGGAATCAGGGTAATACCCCCTAATGTCAACACCAGCGAGCTGGGCTTTACTGTAAACGGCAATAGTATACGCTTTGGTCTTATGGCAATAAAGAATCTCGGCAGGGGGCTTATAGAAAGGCTACTTCATGAAAGACGGCTCGGAAGGTTCACCTCTTTCTATGATTTCTGCAAGCGTGTGTACGGAACAGAGCTGAACAAGCGGGCTGTAGAGAGTCTCATCAAAAGCGGAGCCCTTGACGGTCTGGGGGCAAACCGAAGACAAATGCTAATGTCGGTAGACAGTGTGCTCGAGTTCATCGCCTCGGAAAAGAACCGCAACATCAGCGGACAGCTTGATCTGTTCGGAATGTCCGGCGATGACAGCTCCGGTGCGCCTCCCTTGCCGAGGGTCGCCGAATTCCCGCTTTCCGATCTTCTTGAAATGGAGAAGCAAAGCGCCGGTCTGTATCTTACGGGTCACCCTCTCTCGGAATATGACGAGGTCATCAATGCAGTCCGTTCGGACCGCATAAACGATATTACCGAAAATGAGGACAAAAGCTATTACGACGGGAAAAAGGTGGATGTTTTTGCGATAATACGCAAGGTCAAGCTGAAATCCACAAGGAACGATCAGCAAATGGCTTTTGCAGATATAGAGGACAAATACGGTTCAATGGAAATGATAGTATTTCCGAATACGCTCAGAAAATACGGCGGCATACTTCAGGAGGGAATGATACTGAGGATAAAGGGCTCAGTCAGTACAAGAGAGGACGAGGAGGCCAAGCTTATCTGCGACGAGCTGCTTATGGCGCCGAGATCTCTTACGCAGTTAACTGAAGGCTCCCCCGCAAAGGCTGATGAGAAAAAAACATCAAAGGCAAAAAAAGGACTGTATCTGAGAGTTCCCTCTGCGGACAGTATTGAATATCTGAGGGCAAAACAGATAACCGATATCTTTGACGGTCAGACTCCGCTGTTTGTTTATTTTACCGATGATAATAAGCTGTGGCACACGCCTGTTCCGATGTGGGTGGATCCCAACACCGTTATGCTTGACGAGCTGAAAAGGCGGATCGGCGATAAGAATGTTAAGCTTGTAAAATAGTCTGCTGTTCTGTTTTTTGCTACGCTAAGCTCGCAATGCTTATGCTTTTCCGAATGAGGGATATTGATTTTTGAAGACAACAGATGTAGAATAGTGTCAGAAGATTAAACGGAGGTACCAATATGAAACGTACTATCGCAATTGCGTTGGCGGTCATTGCCGCTGTGCTGCTCACACTGAGCGGCTGCTCGGATTTTTCATTCAACCCTATCGGCAGATGGGAGGTGTCTGAGATGAGACTGTATGAGGACGGCAGCATAAAGGAAACCAAGGACACAAAGCAATTAGGCATGTCAAGCGGAGTTGCGCTCGTATTCAAAAAATCAGGCACCGGCTATATCGACAGCGGATCAGGAAACCCTCTCGATTTCACCTATAACTACAACGACAGCGAGGTCATAATAAGCCGTTCCGTAAATGATTCTCCTCCCATTGAAACAAAATACAGAGTCATAGATGACGGCACTTCGCTCAGCGTCACCCTCTCCAGTTATGACGATATAAACGATAAGGGCAAAAAATGCTCCTACAGTGAGGAAATGATCTTCAAAAGATAAAAAACAAGAAAGAGCTTCCGCTTTTGACGAAGGCTCTTTCTTTTATTATTCTGAAATATTTCTTGTGTAATGAAAAATATACTGCTGAGCTATACCTGCATATCTGCCGAGTCCCTCAGCCGTGACTCCGCTGAAGCTGTCGGCAAGAGCCTTTTTCATCCAGACGTCCACCGGAAAAGCCTCAAGCCTGTGCAGCCCGTAAAGCAGGGTACACTCCGCCACCTTTGCGCCTACTCCGACGATCTTCATCAGCTCCTTGCGACATTCCTCTAACGGCAGCTCATACATGGCGTCAAGTGCCACCTCGCCGTCAGCAACCTTTTTTGCGGCGTCAAGTATGTATCTTGCGCGGAAGCCGGCTCTCAGCGGGGCAAGCTCCTCAACAGAAAGCCTGCTGAGAGTTTCGGCAGAGGGAAAGCTGTAACAGCCGTCTTTTTTTTCGCCAAAGCCCTCGCAGAGTCTCGATACTATACCCTTTATCCTTGGAATATTGTTGTTCTGCGAAATAATGAACGAGCACAGAGCCTCCCAAGGCTCCTGCCTCAGTATCCTTATGCCGCTGATGCTCTCTGCGGCGTCCTTCAATGCAGGACAAAGCTCCGATATCTCTTTCTTTATTGCATTATAATCCGTATTCAGGTCAAAGTAATCCAGCCATATCCCGTCAAAATCCTCCTCGCTGCAGTTTTCAAGAACAATTCCGTTATCAACTGAGTATACCCTCAGCCTTTTGCCCCTGACCACACCCGTATATGAACCGTCGGGCTGCTCGTCCCAGCGAAAGCATTGTCCGCAGTCAAAGGTGTTTTTTAGATCAAAGCCGTCGTCGGCAAAAAGCTCTATCCCTCTTTCCGAGCTTCTGAACTCCATATTTCCGCCTCCTGTATTATTATTCGCTATGCAGCAGCATACCTTCAGGCACCCTGCCCACTATTACAGTCTCCCCTATCAGCACGGAGGTGTCCGCCCTTGTACTGACCGAGCCAAAGGGCATCAGAATCCTTATATCCGCTGTTACTCTCAATGACAGTCTATGTACCGTCTGATTCATTCCTCCCTGCTCAAAGCTGCTCTCGAAATCCCCTGAGGCGCTGCCTGTCAGGGCAATGAAGATAGGAATAGACGGTCCCGTACCGCTGAGTATCTCTCCTCCTATCACTGTACCGAGAGGAACGTCAATTCTGTGCTCTCTGACACAGGAAAGCTTCTCCTGCAGCTTCAGCATGACCGAGTTTTTGATCCGGTTTGACATGACCGGATCGGTAAAAACCGATGTGACATTGTTTTTCTCATCAAAAGTCACGCGCTCCAGCAGCTCTGCAGTAGCCCCCGTTTCGGCAAACGCCTCGTCTATACTGAGGCTGATGAATTCTGCCGCAAGAGCCTTTGCCTCGTTCTCGGCTGCCGCATCGGAAACGGGAATCAGTCTGAATTCGACAAACAGTATCAGTCCCGTTACCAGCAGACAAATTATGATCCTTCGTTTTGTGTGCTTTTTTCTTTTTCTTGCTACAGACATAAGATCACCCCTGCTTTATCATACACAGGGGTGAGAGGTTTTGTTACAGCTTATCTTTTCAGCCGCCGAGAGCTATCATGGCATCAATGCAGCCTCTTGCCTTTTCTATCGTTTCATCGTCAAGAACGATCTCCTCTCCGCCGGTTCCCTTACAGCAGTCAAGAACATCTACAAGCGTAGTCGCCTTCATATTCTCGCAGATAAGTGATTTAGACATAGGATAAAAGCTCTTGCCGGGACACATGTACTGCAGATGCTCTGCGATACTGTTCTCGGTGCCGATTATAAATTCCTTACCGTCGGACTTCATCGCATATTCCATTATTCCGCTCGTAGAGCCGATATAGTCGGCCTGCGCCGCAACCGCAGGAACACATTCGGGATGAACCAGAAGCTTTGCGGCAGGATGAAGTCTTTTAGCCCGCTCAGCCTCCTCCGCTTTTACCGCAGCATGAACGGGACAGCCGCCCTGCAGCAGCTTTATGTTTTTTCCGGGCAGCTTTTCGGCAACATAAGCCCCAAGGTTACAGTCGGGAATAAAAATAATATTGTCGTTATCAATGCCGCTGACTATCTGTACCGCTGACGATGATGTAACACAGACGTCACACACGGTCTTAAGCTCTGCTGTGGTATTGACATAAGCAACAACAGTATAGTCAGGATATTCCTTCTTGAGAGCAAGTATATCATCCTTTGTGAACTGCTCAGCCATTGGACAGCCCGCAGACGGATTTGAAAGAATGACCCTCTTCTCCGGAGAGAGTATCTTGACCGTCTCAGCCATAAAACGTACACCGCACATGATAAATGAGCTGTTGTCCGCCCTTGCCGCAAGCTTGCTCAGAGCATATGAATCGCCGGTATAGTCAGCAATTTCAAGTATCTCTCTTGCCTGATAGCTGTGGGCTAATATGCCGATATCCTTTTCTTTTTTAAGTTTCATTATTTCTTCCTGTACTTCTTTTATCGTCATTTTCATCATCCGTTCCCCAAAAAATAAGTATGCAGAAACATTCAGTCGGCAGAGATGATTCTGCCAAGTATAAAATGAATTATGTCAAGTTTTCTTGACATTGCCTGACTGATATGATAGAATGTTATCGTCAATCGGAATCATTGACCGTCTGGCCTGTAAATACTATTCGACCCTCCTGAACACCGACTTAGGTGCTCCGCATATAGGGCAGACCCAGCTTGCAGGCAGTTCCTCAAACGGAACGAGCAGGCTTGCATATTCGTAATTACAAATGGAGCAGGCAAATTTCTCAGCTTCCTCCTCTTCCTCAGGAATATAGGTCGGGGCAAATTTAGGAGATTTTCCCTTTATGACGTTCCTGTAAAAATCGTAGGTCATTGGTACGCCCTTGATAGTCTCACTTCCCGCTACAGGCTCGGCAATGAAGATCGTATGAGTGACTGTCTCAACATGATGCACGACCCTGCAAAGGAACCAGCAGCAGATATCCTCCTGAATAACAGGCGCACCCTCTCTGAGTATCTTATGCTTTACATTGACGAGCTTGTTACAGTCCCTTCCGGAGGTAAACCCGAGGGCGCCTATCACTGCTCCCGAGGTATTTTCGGAAAGCACGCTCACCGAAAACTCTCCGCTGTGGCGAATACACTCGTTTGTATAATTGCTGTGGTTGATGCTTACTGCAACAGTCATCGGATAGGACGAGATCTGTATCACAGAGTTTACGATACATGCGTTCGGAGCGGTCGCTCCCCTTGCTCCTACCGCATACATTCCGTAGGAGAGGGAGGTCAGGAGCTTATCATACATTCTAATTTCCCCTTCTTGTATTATTGAGCCTATCATAACATATTTAATTCCGTTTTACAAGAAAGTTTATCTATTTTCTACACAATCATGTAAAAAAATTCCGCTCAGAAGGCTTTTCGGAGTGCAGGCTCTGCGCTCTCCTGCTGAGTCCTCAGGACAAATGGCGACAGGCCGCTCCCCGTAAAGCATTCATTTCCATTCTACCGGAAGGCCGCTGCCGCACAGAGTATGAAGCCATACAGCATTGATGCCGCCGTTCCATATACTATCACAGGACCTGCAATGACGAACATCTTTGCTCCCACACCCGTAACAAAGCCCTCGCTCTTGAACTCTATCGCAGGCGACACCACGGAATTTGAAAAGCCCGTGATCGGAACGAGAGTTCCCGCCCCTGCAAGCTTGGCGATATTGTCATAAAGTCCTGCAGCCGTCAGTATGGCTGCGGCGATTATCAGTGTAATGCTCGTCAGACATCTTGCGTCCTTCAGCTCCATGCCCAGAGGATAACGGTAAAGCTCTGTCAATCCCTGCCCGAGCATACAGATAAGTCCGCCCGTCCAGAAGGCGTTGATACAGTTTCTGACGGTGCTGCTTGAGGGTGACGCCTTCTCCACCATTTTACGGTATTTTTCATGTGAGATATTCATGCTTTCCCTCCCTTATATTTAGTATCCGGCAGGTCATAATAAAGCCCGCCATTTTATAAAGTTTCCATTATTATAAATATTATTCCTTTACCTTCATCAGCCGCATGACAATAGCTGCCGAGGACTGATGAAACCGGTATATGACACAGGTGATAAAATTGAAGGAGATCTATCTTGACAACAGTGCGACAACCATGGTATGTCCCGAAGCATGCAAAAAGGCAGTTGAGCTAATGACAATAAAATACGGCAATCCGTCATCGCTCCACTCAAAGGGCTTTGAGGCAAGCCGAGAGCTTGAAGCTGCCCGCAAGGCAGCAGCGGAGCTGCTCTGTGCCGATACAGGCGAAATATACTTCACCTCGGGCGGCACAGAAAGCAATAATACTGCGATATACGGAGCAGCAGGCGCTCTTGCCCGCAGAGGCAGGAAGATCGTTACCACAGCCTTTGAACATTCCTCGGTAATTGAGACAGCTCAGGATCTCGGAAGCAAGGGCTATGAGATCGTTTATCTTCCACCTGATACAAACGGCAGGATAAGCCTTGAACAGCTTGCGGAGGCAGTTGATAAAAACACTGTCCTTGTCAGTATAATGGCTGTAAACAACGAGACCGGAGCAATCCAGCCTATAGAGAGCGTCAGAAGGATCATAGACCGCTCAGGCTCTCCTGCGCTTTTTCACGTTGATGCGGTCCAGGCCTTCGGAAAGCTGCCGCTGAAGCCTAAAAAAACAGGGATAGATCTTCTGAGTGCAAGTTCTCACAAGATACACGGCCCCAAGGGTGCAGGTATTCTTTATGTCAAAAAGGGAGTGAGGATACTTCCTCTGCATCACGGCGGCGAACAGGAAAAAAGGCTGCGCCCCGGCACCGAGGCCGTTCCCCTGATATGCGCCATGGGAGAAGCGATAAAAGCACTCCCCGATATGAAGCAGGAGCTTCGCTTTATGGAAACGCTCAATTCCCGCTGCAGAGAGGGACTTACAAAGCTCGGGAATGTTCATATCAATTCCGGCGAGGACTGCCTGCCATATATCATCAATTTTTCGGTAGAGGGCATACGCTCTGAAACGATGCTGCACTTTCTTGCCTCAAAGGGGATATTTGTTTCAAGCGGTTCCGCCTGCGCACGCGGAAAGAAAAGTCATGTGCTTGAGGCTATGGGCCTTTCTCCCCGACTCATCGACTCAGCCGTCAGAGTGAGCTTTTCAAGATACAATACCGCAGAGGATGTGGACGAATTGATAAAAGAGATCATAAATGCCGATAATACACTTGCAAGAAGCAAGTAAAAGTGCTAAACTTCTGTTATGATATTTATTTTGGCTTGCGATAAAAAGGAGATCATTAATGAAGGAAATATTATTATTAAAGCTCGGCGAGATAGTTCTCAAGGGACTCAACAGAAAAAATTTTGAGGATACGCTCATGAGAACGCTCAGGCGCAGACTCGCAAGGCTCGGGGACTTCCGGGTCAGGGCTGCACAGTCTACAATATATGTTGAACCGCAGAACGACGACGCCGATATGGACGAGGCCGAGGATTGCGTTGCTCATGTATTCGGAGTTGCGGCTTATTCGAGAGCCTGCACCGCCGAAAAGGATCTTGAAATAATAAAGACCGCCGCAGCGGATTATCTTGCCGATACGCTCGGCAACGCAAGGACCTTCAAGGTGGAGGCAAAGAGATCGGATAAAAAATTCCCGTATAATTCTCCACAGATATGTGATGAGGTAGGCGGCTTTCTTCTTGAAAGATATCCTCATCTCACCGTGAATGTCCATGAGCCGGATGTCATCGTTACCGTTGAGGTAAGGGACTTTGCAGCTTATGTGAGGGCAGGATTGGTCAGAGGCGCTGGAGGTATCCCTGTAGGCACCGGAGGCAAGGCATGCGTTCTCATCTCCGGCGGTATAGACAGCCCGGTAGCCGCCTATATGATGGCTAAAAGGGGTCTGGAGCTTATGGCTGTGCATTTTGCAAGCCCGCCTTATACAAGCGAGAGAGCAGAGGAAAAGGTTGTGGAGCTGCTTGAAAGGGTCGCAAAATTCAGCGGCAGGCTCAAAATGTATACCGTTCCCTTTACAAGAATACAAGAGGAAATAAGAGACAAGTGCAATGAGGATTACTTCACTCTGATAATGAGACGCTTTATGATGCAGATAGCTCAGAGGCTTGCTGCTGACAAGGGCGCTCAGGCTCTCATCACAGGAGAAAGCCTCGGACAGGTCGCAAGCCAGACCATAGGAGCTATCGGCTGCACCGATGCTGTATGCACCATGCCGGTGTTCAGACCGCTTCTGGGAATGGACAAGGAAGAGATCATCGGGATCGCAAGAAGGATAGATACCTTTGATATTTCCATTCAGCCCTATGAGGACTGCTGTACGGTATTTACACCGAAGCACCCACGCACAAAGCCTGTTATCGAAAAGGTCGCAGCGGAGCAGAACAAGCTCGACTGCGAGGCGCTCATCGAGGAAGCTGTTAAAAACGTTAAAGTCAGAGATATTCTCTGAGGCAGTTAACAATACTTAGGAGTGGAACACATGAATGCAGAGATATATTTTCCGAGAAACGGCAAAGCCTTCGGACAGACCTCCGAAAATAGCTTTGAAACTACTATCAAAAAGCTGGGCGGCATCAACGTCAATATCATCTACAAGACCGAGATAAACCTCACAGAGGAGAGCATAAATGAGGCTCTCAAGGTAAGCGCCTCAGGCGAAGAAAAGATAGGCCTCATCTTTATTGCGGACGCTCTTTCAAAGGACAGCACAAAAGAGGCTGAGGAATTCTTTGAGAGCATCGGCATTATAGGCAAGGTAAAAAGAATAGAGGCTCCGTGGAGAGACCCGTTGAACGAGGACAGCGATACGGGAAGCTCCGGTCCGGCAAAGCAAGGCAAAAAAAAGAAGAAGAAAAAAACCGAGACAGGCTCCGAGGATCTGATCGATATAAGCGCAGGTAATGTAGTTGTCGAGCAGAAGAGCTTCTACGCCTATTCTGCAGAATACAACAACAAGCTGATAGTTCTGCTGCCAAAGCATGAGGATATGCAGACAAGCTTCAGTTCTGTAATTTATACTGCGGCATGCAAGATAGTCGCTCCGAAAAAGAAGCATTCCTTCTGGAAAAAATTTATTCCCTGCAAGGGCGACAAGGCATTTGACGTTATCCGCAAGGTCATTCTCCTCATAGCTATTGCCACCTTTATAGTCTCGTCCTATATGCTCATAAATATTCTTATAGTCGAGCCGGCGGTCAACGACCATACCACCTCCTCCATAAGAGAGCTTCTCGTCTCCACACCGGAGGGCGAGTCATCCGAGACAAAGAAAAATCCCGACGGCTCAGACGGTGTTCTTTCGGACTTCTCAAAGCTGCTCGAGGCCAACCCTGACACGGTAGGGTGGATAACCGTTCCCAACACAGTCATCGACTATGTTGTCGTTCAGGCGCCGGAGGACGCAGAAAAGCTTTCAAAGGGAGAAGACCCCAAGTACCTTTACAGAGATTTCTACGGCAACAGCTCAAAGTACGGCACCGTCTTCCTTGACTACAGGAGCAGTCTTGACTCAAAGAATATGATACTCCACGGTCACCACATGCAGGACGGCAGGATGTTTGCAAACATCACAAACTTTGGAGATCTCGAGACATACAAAAAAAGCGCAGTGTTCACATTCAATACCCTTTACGAAAAGAGCAAGTGGAAGATCATTTCCGTATTCAAGACAAATACTCTTTCATGGCAGGGTCCTGTATTCAACTATCTCAGGGGAAGCTTCAGCAGTCCCTATGATTTTCTGAACTTTGTATACGAACTGCGTGTACGCTCAATGATCGACTGTCCCGTTGACGTGAACGAAAACGATACGATAGTAACCCTCTCCACCTGCACCTACGATTTTGACGACTTCCGTTTTGTTGTAGTGGCAAGAAAGGTCAGGGACGGCGAGAGCGCAACAGTTGATGTTTCAAAAGCAAAGGTAGCCGCAAATCCCCTCTACCCTGATATCTGCTATGATTACTGGGGCGGAACAAAGCCGGTTGTTACCTCTTTCCAGGACGCCTTCAACAAGGGTGAGATCAAGTGGTATGACGGCACAACAGAATGGTCCGCTCAGGACGACGAGGATCTTGCCAAGCAGCTTGTCGAAGGCAAGGTCAGAGCGGAAACTCAGCTCAGAGAAAGCTATCCCAAGGAAAAATATGAAAAGGAACAGCAAAAGGAGATCGACTCCATAATCAGAAAATACATGGAGAGCATAAACGAGGCTTCAGATGCCGCTCAGGTCAACAGTCTTTTCCTGCAGGCAAAGGCTGAGCTCGATCGGGTCAAGACTAAGCAGGAGGTCTCAAAGGCAGCCGAGGAAAGCAGGAAGGCAAGCGAGGAGGCCGAAAAGCAGGCGAGTGAGGACGCTGAAAAGCAGGCAAGCGAGGAGGCTCTCAACGAAGCCAGGGAGGAAGCTGTCAGAGAGATACGTCAATCAGTTGAAGGCAATGAATACGGCATTGCACAGTACAATCAGGTGCAGCAGCTCCTTGACGACTATACCGACAGGATCAACAACGCTTCGTCTGTAGCCGCAGTAGATAAGCTCAAGGAGGACGCGATAAGAGCTCTTGGCAAGATCAAGACGGTCGAGGAATCAAGCGAGGAAAGCAGCCGCACGAGCCAGCAGTCCTCAAGACCGCAGGAGAGCTCAGATGACGATGAGGCAAAAAGATTTGCCGAATACAAGAAAAACTCAGTAAGCATGATATCGAATTATCTTGACCAGAGCGAGTATTCCGATGAGAGCCAATCGATTATACGCAACATCATCTCGGTTTACACAGGAAAGATAAATGACGCCGACAGCTACTCGGAGGTTGACGAGTATATCTCGACAGCAAAGAACCTTCTTGACAGCGTAGAGGACGAGCAGAGCAGCGACGATCAAAGCTCCGAGCCCATTTCCGAGCCGTCTCCCGTGATCTCTGAGCCCAGTCCCGAGCCGTCTCCCGACATCTCTGAGGAAAGTCCCGAGCCGTCTCCGGATATCTCTGATGAGAGTCCCGAGCCGTCTCCCGATATCTCTGAGGAAAGTCCCGAGCCTCCTCCCGAAAACTCATGGGAGATGAGCTCTGAGGAAACAAGTGTTGAATAAAACGGTGAATAAACAATACCCCTGCGTGAGACAGGACAAGCGGTTTTGTCTCACGCCAACTTTACATACCGGAGGAAGCAACAATATGAAAAAGCTACACAAGATCACGGCGCTGCTGCTTGCCGCTCTGTGTATAATCAGCATAACATCCTGCCGCGCTTCCGACAACGAGGATTCGGAGGTAACAGAGCAAACGAGCATAGAGGAATCCTCCGAGCCTTCAAGCACTCCGGAGCCCTCAAAAGCAGAGAGCTCCAAAAAGGTATCCTCCAAGCCAAGCAAGCCAAGCAAGCAGGAAAGCAAGGAAGAGGTCATAGTTGACAGCTCCAGAGAGATACTCAGCGATTTTACAGGTCTGCTTGCAGAGAACAGCGATACTGTAGGCTGGGTCAACGTACCCAACACTCCTATCGACTACGTTGTAGTACAGTCTCCCAAGGATCTGATAGATACGGCATACGAGCAGGATCCTTACTATCTGCAAAAGGATTTCTACGGTAATTACTACTATCCAGGCTCCATATTCATGGACTACCGCAGCGAGATCGGCTGCAAGAACATGATCCTGCACGGTCATTCAATGGCTAACGGAACAATGTTTGCAGGGCTGCTGAATTTCAGCGATCTCGGAGTATATAAAAGTTCCCCCGTGCTTTCATTCAATACTCTTTACGAAAAAAGCAAGTGGAAAATAATTGCCGTTATCAAGGTAAACACCCTGGAATATCACGGTCCCATATTCAGATATCTTAGAGGACACTTCGGCAGCGATTACGATTTTCTGAACTTCGTATATGAGCTGCGCATGCGTTCCATAATAGACTGTCCCGTTGACGTCAACGAAAACGATCAGCTTGTTACGCTTTCGACCTGTGCTTATGATTTCGACAGCTTCAGGCTTGCGGTTATCGCACGAAAGGTCAGAGAAGGCGAAAGCTCCGCTGTCAAGGTAAGCGATGCCCGCTATAACCCGAATCCCCTCTATCCTGACATATGGTACAACTGCTTCGGAGGAACAAAGCCCGAAGTGACCTCGTTCCAGGACGCTCTCAACAGCAAAAAGATAAAATGGTACGACGGGAAGAAAAAATGGTCGAAAAAGGACGACGACGAGCTTGCCAAGCTGCTGCAGAGCTATAAGAATAAGGCGGAAAAAACGATAAGGGACAGCTACAACGAATCCGACTATACACAGGATCAGATCTCAGAGATAAACACGATAATCGGGATCTATTTGCCCTATGTCGCTGATGCCACCGATATCACAAGGGTCATGGATCTATGCAAGCAATGCACGGCGATAATAAAAACCTATCTTCCCGAAAGGAAAAAGCTTGAGGACGAAGAAAAAGCAAGGCAGACTGCACTTAAAACAGCAAGAGCCGCAGCGATAAACGAGATAGAAAGCGCTGCAAAAAGCAGAAAATTCAGCGCTCAGAATCAGGAAAAGGTCCGTGAGCTGATACAGACCTACAAAAAGAAGATCAACGAATGTCAGGATCCTGCCATGATACCCGTGATGAGGGACAACGCTGTTTCAAGGATAGACAAGCTGAAAAGCGGCTGATCCCGCAGAAAATCATATATTCCGGAGAATGCTATGAATTACGAGATAATATTTTATCATTCAGGAAAAACAGCCGAGGCAGAACGGCTTACAGACAAAAAGCTCAGCGCCCTCTCCCTTGAACGCAGCTCCTCCTGCGCAGCAATGAGTCCCGCAGAGCTTGCCAAAAGGCTAAAGGAAGCTCTCGGCGCAGCAGATATCGTTGTCATCATCGGCGGTCTTGACGGCGGAAGGCAGAGCACAGATGCGATCCTTTCCCTTGTGCTGTCTTCAAAGGCTGCAGCAATGACCTGCGAAAAGCTTCTTGATGACAATGACAACATCGCCTATCTGATAAAGGCAGGCAGACAGTATATTCTTGTACTCCCGGACGAGCCGGAGGTAATTGAAGCCATGCTTGACAAAAGAATGATAAGGGAGCTTTGCACAGGCTATTCGCTGAGCATGAACAAAAAAGATGCCTCCTCAATCGACAGAGTTACTGACGAGCTGAAAAGAGAGCTTTCCGGAATGCCTCCATCAAACGGAAGCTACAGCGTCCGATATGCCGAAAAGCAGAAGCGTGAGCTCAGACTGCTGCGCGGCCTGACGATCGCCGCTCTCGGTACAGCGATACTTTTCCTGATTCTTGCAGTTATATTTGTTTTTATCTGAGATCAACAGGGCGAACTGAGGAGCACCATGCTCTCAAGCCTCCCGTTGCACAGCATGTACAGTCTCCTTGTATGATACTGCATAAACACATGAGCTAACATAATCACTTAGATAATAAGTCAGAGGGCTGACCAAAAGGTCTGCCCTCTTTTATTGTCGGATATCCATGGCAGGATACTTGATCGACTGATAAATTGATATTTCATTAAAAAATGTTCAGCTTGCGGTTCTCTTCTCCTGACGAAAACCACCCGTCTGAGCAGTGTCATGCCCGACATAAAACGCCGTCCTTTGCACTCAGGCAAAGAACGGCGTTTCTCAATGATTGCTGACATTGCTGCAGCTATTGTTTTTTACCTCTGTTCCTCCGCAGATGAGAACATCTCCGATATAGCAGACAAGAGCCTGTCCGGGAGTGACAGCTCTCTGCGGCTTGTCAAAAACGACCTTTATACTGTCCTGCGAAAGAGGATACAGCGTTGCCGGCTGAGCAGGGTGGTTATATCTTATCTTCGCATCTATCCTGACCGGTTCGTCCGGACATGTCTGCGACACCCAGTTTACTTCTTCGGCAAATACCGTGTCGCTGAAAAGCTCCTCGTTATCTCCCAGCACCACAGTATTGCTCACGGGATCCTTGTCTATTACATACAAAGGTCTGCCGAAGGCAATTCCCAGACCCTTGCGCTGACCTATGGTATATCTTATCACGCCGTTATGCTCCCCGAGAACATTTCCGTTTTTGTCCACATACCTTCCCTTTGGAAAGCACCTGCCCGTATATCTCTCAATAAATCCGGCATAGTCCCCGTCCGGAACAAAGCAGATATCCTGACTGTCTGGCTTTTGAGCATTGATGAGTCCCAGTTCAGCTGCAGTCCTTCTCGTCTGCTCCTTTGTCAGCTCTCCCAAAGGAAAAAGCGTTTCTGAAAGCTGCTCCTGAGTCATTCCGTACAGAACATAGCTCTGATCCTTTGAGGAGTCCA
>ONFW01000241.1 GCA_900317215.1 uncultured Eubacteriales bacterium
CGTGCGGCGGCGGAGTGAGTATCATGCAAGGCTGTGCCTTGCCCGTGCCGGAAACCGCGGCTTTGAAATAATATATGCTTACGAAGTAAGCGAGCGCAGCGAGCGAGGCCGCGAATCGACAGCGGAGGCACTCCGCCGGTCACACACCTTGACAAATGAGGGGATATATTATAGAATTAGAATGAAATAGTTAGGTCAATAGACACAATAAGGATAATAGTAAAATAGTTAGGGGAAGATAAAATGAGCTTCAGTATACTTGGCACAGGCAAGGCAGTACCCGAATATATCCTCACAAACGATGAGCTTTCTACAATGGTTGAGACAAATGATGAATGGATAAGAACAAGAACAGGCATAGAAGAGAGAAGGGTCTGCAAGGGGGAAACTCTTACCGATCTGACCGTTGCCGCAGCAAAGGATGCCCTTGAAAATGCAGGAGTCAGCCCTGAACAGCTCGATCTTATCATCTGTTCTACCATGAGAGGAGAAAATATTACACCTTCTCAGGGGTGCGTTATACAGAAGGAGATCGGCGCGACCTGCCCTGCTTTCGATGTGAATGCAGCGTGCTCGGGCTTTATATATGCGCTTGATATAGCGGACGGCTATTTTGTAAGAAAAAAAGTAAAGTATGTGCTCGTGGTTTCAATGGATAATCTTTCCAATATAATAGACTGGAATGACCGCTCTACCTGTGTGCTGTTTGGTGACGGAGGAGCTGCCGCCGTTCTCGGAGAGGGAGATGACCTTCTTTCGATAAACCTTACCGCATCGGGAAATGATGAGGTGCTGAGGATCCCTCACGGATCAAATTCCTCACCGTTCTATCAGCATGAGGAGGAAAGAGCTGTTCTTCACATGGCAGGCAATGAGGTGTATAAATTTGCGGTAAACGCAATGTCAACAGGTATCAAAAGGGCTGTTGACGATGCCGGTCTTACAGAAAACGATGTCGACTGCGTTATACCTCATCAGGCAAACATAAGAATAATAAATGCTTCGGCAAAGAATCTTGGTATACCGAAGGAAAGGTTTTTCTGTAATGTCAATCACTATGGCAATACTTCTTCGGGCAGCGTACCGCTTGCTCTTGATGAAGCGAACAGAGCAGGGCTTCTTAAAAAGGGAGATATCATTGCAATGTGCGCTTTCGGTGCAGGTCTTACTACAGGAAGCTGTATTATCCGCTGGAGCAGAGACTGAGTTCGGTCAGACGATTTCCGAGTAAAAAAGCTTCTGTCAAAGATCTGGCTGAGATCTGCTGTGCGGGAGCTTCTGCAAGGCTTTGCAGATAATACGACCTTATGATACACGGCAGCGTAATATAATTATAATAAAGACGAGATACTAAGCAAAGGAAAAGAGCGCCGTGATATACGGTGACGGAAAAGGAGGATGATTATGGGAAAGACAGCGTTTGTTTTTTCCGGACAGGGAGCGCAGTATACGGGAATGGGAAAGGAACTGTACGAATGTTCGCCTGCCGCAAAAGCGGTATTCGATATGGCGGAGAGCATTCGTCCCGGCACGATAAAACAGTGCTTTGAGGGGAGTAAGGAGGAGCTTTCCATAACGATAAACACACAGCCCTGCGTGTTTGTCACCGATCTTGCCGCCGCTGCGGCGGTTGCCGAAAAAGGGATAAGCCCCGATTTTGCGGCAGGTTTTTCGTTGGGAGAGATAGCAGCGATAGCCTTCTCAGGAATGATGTCCTACGAGGATGCATTCAGGCTGGTATGCAAAAGGGCTGAGCTTATGGATAAGGCGGCAAGGGATAACCCCGGCGCCATGGCAGCAGTAATGAAGATTACACCAGAGCAGACCGAGGAGCTTTGCTCACAGTATGAAAGAGCATATCCCGTAAACTACAACAGTCCTGCACAGACCGTTGTGGCCTGTGATCTGTCTGAGATAGACGAGCTTTGTGCAAGGGTAAAGGAAATGAAGGGAAAAGCAGTTAAACTTGCGGTCAGCGGTGCTTTCCATTCACCCTTCATGACAGAGGCTTCAAAGGGCATGGAGGAGTATCTTGAAGGGAAGCAGCTCAGAGAGCCTGAGATACCTGTATATGCAAACTGTACGGCTGAGCCCTATGAGGGCGACTTCAAAAAGCTTATAGCCATGCAGATAGATCATCCCGTAAGGTGGCAGAGAACTGTTGAGAATATGATAGAAGCAGGCGCAGACAGGTTTATTGAGGTGGGCGTAGGAAAAACGCTTACGGGTCTTATAAAAAAGATAAATGCGGATGTGGAAGCCGTAAATATAGAAAATAAGGAGGGACTCGATGCTCTTGTGTAAGCATCGGGGAAGAGGTATGTTTGAACTGACAGGAAAAACAGCAATAATTACAGGAGCGTCAAGAGGAATAGGAAAGGGAATAGCTCTGAAATTTGCTTCTCTTGGAGCAAATGTTGCCTTTATGCATTTCAATGACGGTGAAAAGGCCGAGGAGACAGTAAAGGAGCTTGAGGCTCTCGGAGTAAGAGCAAAGGCATATGACTGCAATGTGGCTGACTTTGAAGCTTCTAAGAAGGTCATCGATGAAGTGATAGAGGAATTTGGCGAGGTGCATATCCTTGTTAACAACGCAGGCATAGTAAGAGACGGACTTATCCTCTCTATGAAGGAGTCTGACTTTGATGCGGTCATCAGTGTGAATCTGAAGGGCGCCTTCAACATGACAAAGAACATCTACCCGCACTTCATGAAGAAGCGCAGAGGAAGGATAATCAACATATCCTCAATAGTCGGAATAAACGGAAATGCGGGTCAGGCAAACTATGCCTCCGCAAAGGCGGGCATGATAGGACTGACAAAGTCTGTCGCAAAGGAGCTGGGTTCAAGAAATGTTACCGCAAATGCCATAGCTCCCGGCTTTATCAAGACCGATATGACGGACGGTATGCCTGAAAAGGCAAGAGAGGCTGCTCTTGCGGCAATACCCATGAAGCGTGCTGGTCAGGTGGATGATATTGCTAATTTAGCTGCTTTTCTTGCAAGCGACGAGGCATCATACATTACGGGCGAGGTAATAAGAGTAGACGGCGGAATGGCGATCTGACATGATCCGGAAGTACCCATAAAAAACGGAAGGATGAAAATAACGATGAGAAGAGTAGTTGTTACGGGAATGGGAGCTGTGACCCCTGTCGGAAACGACGTAAAGACCATGTGGGATTCACTCGTAAACGGCAGGAGCGGTATAGGCTTTGTGACAAGATATGATCCGGGTCTTACAAAGGCCAAGGTGGTCGCTGAGGTTAAGGATTTTGACCCGACGCAGTATATAGAAAAAAGAGAGTGCCGCAGAATGGATCTGTACACGCAGTATGCGCTTGCTGCTGCAGAGCAGGCTGTCGCGGACAGCGGAATAGCCGGAAAGATAGAGTCGGAGCGCTTCGGAGTATATGTCGGCTCAGGTATAGGGGGAATGAACACCTTCTATGAGCAGTGTGAAAACATGTTCAACGATAAGAACATCTCTCCGTTCTTTATTCCTATGATGATAAGCAATATTGCGGCGGGCAGCATCGCTATCCGCTTTAAGGCAACGGGACCCTGTCTGCCTGTGGTGACAGCGTGCTCCACGTCAACTCATGCGCTTGGCGAGGCTTTTCGGGCGATAAAGTTCGGCTATGCCGATGCCATAATAACTGGCGGCGCTGAGGCGGCTCTGCATCCTCTTTCAATAAGAGGCTTTACAAGCTGCAAGGCTCTTACGATGAGCGAGGATCCGGAAAACGCTTCGATCCCCTTTGACAAGCGCAGAAACGGTTTCGTTCTTGGTGAAGGCGCAGGAATGCTTGTTCTTGAAGAGTATGAGCATGCAGTTGAGAGAGGGGCAACGATCTATGCAGAGCTTTGCGGCTACGGCAACACCTGCGACGCTCATCATGTAACCGCGCCGGATCCCGATGCAGCTGGCTCGGGGCGCTGTGTAAGGCTTGCACTTGAGGAGGCCGGATATGAGCTTGGGGAGCCTGTATATATCAATGCGCATGGCACGAGTACACCTATGAATGACAGCACGGAGACAAAGGCGTTCAAGATAGCTCTCGGAGACGAGGCATATAAGGCGCATATCAGCTCGACAAAGTCTATGACAGGACATATGCTCGGTGCAACGGGCGCAGTTGAGGCGATAGTATCGGTTATGGCTCTCGGAACGGGCGTCATACCGCCGACGATCGGTTATAAAGAGCCTGATCCAGAGTGTGACCTTGATTATACTCCGAATAAGGCTGTTGAGGCTGATGTTAAGCTTGCACTGTCCACAACCTTCGGCTTTGGCGGTCACAATGCATGTATCGCATTCCGTAAAATCTGATCGAGGGGTGAGTTTTTAATGTTTAGTGTTGATGAAATAAAGGAACTGATTGGTGCTTTTGACGCCTCAAAGGCTACAAGTCTTGAACTCAGAAATGAAGCGGGCGAGGTCTTTAAGGTGAGCCAGAAGAACGAGACAATCTCTTTGCCTGCCGCTCCTGTGACAGAGCATGCGGCGCAGGAAAAGCAGCAGCCTGCAGCTCCGTTCATACATGAGAAAAAAGAGCAGGAGGATGACGGTACTCCGGTGACTTCACCTATGGTGGGAGTGTTCTATTCGGCGCCGTCGCCGGATAAGGAGCCTTATGTGAGCGTTGGTTCAAGCGTA
>ONFW01000183.1 GCA_900317215.1 uncultured Eubacteriales bacterium
CCCTTATCAGCATTGATAACTGGCTGCTGCCTTTCTGCATGTATTCTCGCCTCAATATCGTCGAGGTGTCCTACGGCTGCAACAGCCGCCTCCTCATCCATGCCCTCGTCTATCCTGTCATCTATCATTTCCTTATAATATTCAACATATCTGTTGATCTCGCTCTCCGGAATGTCCTTAAGTCTCATTCTCAGAGAGGTTTCAAACTGCAGCTTTGTCACCTGCATCAACCTCCTTAATTACATATTGGTAAATCGCATCTATCTCCTTCCATTCCAGTAAAAAATCGGATAGACGCTGTCTGCCCAAGTCAGTGATATGGTAGTATTTTCTCAACCTGCCGTTGTATTCCTCGGAGCGCACCGTTATCATGCCGATGCTCTCGAGCCTTCTGAGTATGGGATAGAGAGTAGACTCAGAAATATCGAGATAAGGCTTGATATCCTTGATGATCCTGTACCCGTATGAATCCTTATTTTTTATAGAAGCAAGCACACATACATCAAGCAGCCCTCGTTTCAACTGGATATCCACGTTATACCTCCTTTTGCATAATACTATGTTTACACTTATACTATACACAACATAGTATTGTTTGTCAAGAGGTATTTTTGATTTTCCCGTATCCCCTATCTTTTAGTTATCAGACTCCGCTGCCTTTAAACTATTAATCTGCACCTTACCATAGCAGATCTGCAGCTTACCCCTGAAAAAAAGCATCTTGCCGAAATATGGTTTATTTTTTCTCAATGATGTGTTATCATCAATACAGAAAAACAAAGGAGGAAACAGCCTTGAAGCTGAAGCTTGATTGTTCGCCCGAATACAAGGAAGCAGAGGTCAGCATAAAATGCAGTGCTGTCGATGACAGGCTGCAGAAGATCATAGATATAGTTCAGAATGATGAAAAACAGTTGACCGTGAAGAAGGACGATTTCTCAAGAGTTATCAAAGCGTCGGATATCTATTATTTTGAGAGCGTCGACGAAAAGAGCTTTGTATACTGCAAAAGCGAGGTGTATTCCTCTGAACTGAGGCTGTATGAGATCGAGGAGCTTCTGAGTAACACCAGCTTTGTAAGGATCAGTAAATCCTGCATACTGAACACCGACGTGCTCGATAAGGTCAGGATCTCACTGAACGCTAAAATGGAGGCAACTCTTCAGAACGGTGAAAGGGTGCTTATAACCCGTCACTATGTACCCGCCTTCAAAAAGAAGCTCGGACTTTGATAAGGGAGATGATTTTATGAAACTATTCAAGAAGCTGAAAACATATTTTATATCCTATGCCATATCATACACTCTGGCAAGCCTGATGCTGTCATTGACAAGCTTATACGCAAATATAAACACATCGGCAAATGTATGGTTATTAAACGCCGAGCTGAACTTAGTGTGCTTTATTATTGCCGTGCTGATGCTACTGACAGACTGGATAGCAGATCCGTCAGGTGATTGCAGGATCACGCCGCTGAGCTCTATCCTTGGTTTCTTCGACGTTGCTCTCCCTGTATTTTGTCTGGGCGGACCGGTGTTCGGATGGTTTGACCTTTTGAGCGAGGAGATCCTTTATCCTCTTTGCATAATAACAGCGGTCTATCTTGCGACCCTGCTGCTGTTTATTATAAATGGAAAGCTGACAGAAAAAGCGATCAACCGCAGAATAAACGAAAGAAAGGAAATGATGAAGAATGAGCAGAATAATAGAGGTTGAAGGACTTAAAAAATCCTACGGCAAGGTTCAGGCTGTCAAGGGCATAAGCTTCTATGTTGAGCAGGGCAAGCTGTTCGCCTTTCTCGGCCCCAACGGCGCCGGCAAATCAACAACAATTGATATAATAACGACCTTTCTCGACAAAGACGAAGGAACGGTAAAGATCGACGGTCATATTCTCGGCAAGGAGGACGATGCTATCAGAAGAATGATCGGTGCGGTTTTTCAGGATAATATGCTCGATGAGCTTCTCACAGTCAAGGAAAACATAACGATGAGGGGCTCGCTCTACGGCATGAAGGGCGAAAAGCTCAAGGCTGCCGTTAACAAAGCCGTGAAAGCGGCTGAGGTGGAGGATTTCAAGGACAGAAAATACGGAAAGCTCTCAGGAGGTCAGCGCCGCAGAGCAGATATTGCAAGAGCGCTTGTGAACACTCCGAGAATTCTATTTCTTGATGAGCCTACAACAGGTCTTGATCCGCAGACCAGAAAGAGCGTGTGGGAGACTATCAGACGGCTGCAGGCAGAAACAGGCATGACGGTATTTCTCACAACACACTATATGGAGGAAGCAGCAGAGGCGGATTATGTTGTAGTAATAGACAACGGTCAGATCTCAGCAAGAGGAACGCCCTCACAGCTAAAGGAGAAGTATGCGGGAGACACCCTCAAGCTTGTACCGAAAAAGGATGTTGCAGATATGGTGATAGAACAGCTCAGGGCTGACAATATCGTATTCACCGAAAATGCGGACACTGTAAGGATCAGTATTCCTCACACCCTCGAGGCTCTGCCGATACTTGAAAAATTCAAGGATAAGCTTGACAGCTTTGAGGTCGTTAACGGAACAATGGACGATGCGTTCATCGCTATCACGGGAAAGGAGATAAGAGAATGATCAGTTTTGCAAAAAGAAATCTGAAGGTGTATTTCAGAGATAAATCATCGGTATTCTTCTCTCTGCTTGCCGTGCTCATCGTACTCGGCCTGTATATCCTTTTTCTCGGCGATCAGCTCATCAAAAGTGTCGGAGACACCGTAACAGGCGCCGACAGGCTCATGGACAGCTGGATCATGGCAGGTATTCTTGCAGTAACTCCTGTTTCAACTACACTCGGCTCCTTCGGAGCTATAGTAAACGACAAAGCCAAAAGGATAATAAAGGACTTCCGCTGCTCGCCCATAAGATCCAGCTCGCTTGCGGGAGGTTATATTCTCAGCTCTTTTGCGGTCGGCACGATAATGTCGGTGTTCGCCCTTGTAATAATAGAGATCTATTTTGCCTGCAAGGGCTACGCACTTCTTTCCGCATTGCAGCTTTTACAGATGCTCGGCACTGTCCTGATCTCCGTACTTGTAAGCTCAGCCATGATGTACCTTGTTGTAGCTCTGTTTACGAGCCAGAACGCTTTTGCTACGGCAAGCACGATAATCGGCACTCTCATAGGCTTTATAACAGGCATATATCTTCCGATAGGGAGCACAGACAAGGCTGTTCAGTACATAATCGAATTTTTCCCGATCTCTCACGCAGCCTCGATATTCAGAAAGATACTAATGGCTGATCCGATGAGCGAGAGCTTCAAAAATGTTCCGGACAATGTACTCACAGATTTCAAGCTTGACATGGGAGTTGAGTACAACGCCTTTGACCATACCTTCACAACGGTCGAAAGTATAATCTACATGATCGCTGCCGCCGCTGTCTTCTATGTTATCGGTATCCTTATCACCAGGAAAAAGAATAAATAAGGCTCACGAGCCAGCAGATACAAAATTGACACAAGCCCGGTTATGTGATATATATTATGTTGTCAAGGCATTTTAATATCCGCTGCTCATAGATCTGACTATCTATGAAAAAAGCATTTTAAGGGGGAAATGATCTTGAAAAACCGCCTGCCTGTATCTCCTCTTAGAACAGTCTCGGCTCTTGCTGCCGCAATGCTAACCTTGCTTCCTTTGGGCTGCTCTGATAAAAGCAAAAATGATAACGAAAGCAGCCTGTCTTTCGACAATATCAGCAGCAGATTTGAGGCAACGATCCGTCCCTCCTCAGATGTCAGCGGCCTTTCCGACAACAGCTTACAGTCTGAGAACGCAGTCTACGACAACAGCCTCAGCTCAGACCGTCTCATCGTAATTCGCAGCTCAGATGCCGAAAACCGGGCTCACGAGCTTGAATACAGAGTCATAAGCATGTATAAGACATACGATATTGCAATTGGCGATGAGCATGTCACCCCTGATGACGGAATGACCTTTTATGTTGCCGAGCTGGAGCTCATAAATGATACTGATGAGCAAATAAGCTTTCGCTGCATATTTGACGTGATCCCCTCAATCAACGACAGGGTCATTTCTCTGGACAGCAATATCAGCAAATTTCCCCTTGTCATGCACGGCTTCAATAATTTGCAGTGCGTCCCCGAGCTGCCTGTATACAGCCATTCAAGCTTAAAGGGCTACATTGCCTTTGAAGGTCCCGATGCATTCAGCTCACTTGAGCTGAGCTTTCAAAATGAGTTTGGCATAGTCGACAGCTACCATGTATCAGCAAATGAGAATAGTCAGACAGCCGGAAGCTCTCCTAATAACGACAAGGACTGATCTACGGAGCTGACGAAATAATTGGATCAAACGCAACGGGTCTGCCGCTTAGTTAAATGCGGCAGACCCGTTTTATCAGTTTTTAATTATTATTCAGCCTGTCAGGGCAAGGTAACATCATAACCGGGCTCATAGCTTTTGGGCTTTCCGTAGTTAAAAATATCCTTAAGACCCGTGATCCTGATAACATTATCTTTCAGAACATAGAGGCGGTGGAGAGCATCATGCTTTTCCGCTTCCTTTACCCA
>ONFW01000191.1 GCA_900317215.1 uncultured Eubacteriales bacterium
AAGGGCAAAAGGGCTGTGTGCTATCCCGGATTTGAGGGCGAGCTCAAGGGCTGTGTTCCTGCTGAAAATAAGGTCTGCCGTGACGGAAATATCATTACCGCAGCAGGTATGGGAGTGTCTCTTGATTTTGCTCTCGAGCTTCTCGGCGCTGTAAAAGGCGCGGAGGCTGCAGAAAAGGTAAGGACTTCTCTACAATGCAGATAAGAAATATCAGAGATGAAAAGAAAAGACTGAGGGAGCATTTCAAGTCTCTTAGAAAAGAGTATTCAGAGGATGAAAAAAAACAGCTTGATATCAGCATATTGAATAGGATCACGGGGCTGTATCAGTACCGTGATGCACAGACCCTGCTCACCTATGTTTCAAAGGATATGGAGACTGATACTCTCATGCTGATAGAGAGAGCTTGGAACGATAATAAACGGGTCGCTGTTCCGAAATGTATTGACGGAACAAGATTGATGTCGTTTTATTATATTACCGAGCTGAGCCAGCTTGAAAAAAGCAGCTTTGGCGTTCTTGAACCCAAAACGGATATTTGTGAGCTTATGAGCAGGGAACCGCAAAACAGTCTGTGTGTAGTTCCGGGAATGGCTTTTGACTGCGACGGCTACAGGCTGGGCTACGGAAAGGGCTACTATGACAGGTTTCTTTCGGGATATCACGGAGTTACCGCAGGTATCTGCTACAGTGACTGTATCAGGTGGAAGCTGCCCAGAGGCAGATTTGACCGCCCTGTTGATATACTTGTTACAGATAAGTTTTTCAGAAAAATCAAAACCAAATCCTGATGAAAAAAGGAGGTCTTTCTCTGATGAGTGATGAGCTTGAAAGAAAAAGACAGGAAAGGATAGCCAACTTTAAGCTTGACCTTGACTTTGACAGTGGTGACGCAGATCCGGCAGAGACTGACGCCGGAGCGGCGGGTTCTGTTACGGAAAACGAGAGAACTTTTGCTGCGGAGAACAGCAGTGAGGAAGGACTGACGGAGACAGACAGCAGCGAGCTTAAAAGCTATAGCAGCATGCCTGTCTCGGGCATGGCGACAGTTGACAAGAAAAGCCTGAAAAGGGCAAAGAAAACTGACAGAAAGCGCCGGAGGAAAAAGGCAAAAAAGAACCGCACCGTATTCAGGATAGTATGGATAGCTATGGTGGTATTCATTTCCGTGATGATAGGCGAGTTTATTATGGTCGGTGTCAATGATATGCTGGGAGTCGGCAGAGAGCAGGAGGGTAAGGTGACGATAACCATTCCTGAAAATGCAGACTTGAATACTATAACCGATATCCTTTACGACAGCAACGTAATAAATGAAAAATGGATCTTCAAGCTTTATGCTACCATGACAAAGGCGACGTCCGGCTTTACGCAGGGTACCTTTGAAATAGAAAAAAATAAGGATTATCAGGCGCTGATAAACTACATGCAGTCCGATATGAACAGAACTGACGTTGTCACGATCAGATTCACCGAGGGTATGTCGCTTAAGCAGTATGCAAAGCTCCTCAATGACGCAAAGGTCTGCAAGGCTGACGAATTCCTTGCTGCCTGCAATTCCGACAGATATGATGAGTATGAGTTCATCAAGAACATTCCAAATGCCGATAAGCGTGAAATAAAGCTCGAGGGCTATCTGTTCCCTGATACATATGATTTCTATGTGGGTGAAAAGGTCGATTCGGTTATCGAAAAATTCCTCTCCAACTACAGAAGAAAGATCTACGGAACAAAATCGAGAGTTGCAGGCTACGATAAGAAGATGACGGTGGCCGAAAGAGCAGAGACTATAGGCATGAGCATGGAGGATGTGCTCACCCTTGCGTCACTCATACAGGCTGAGGCTGCAAATAAGGACGATATGTACATGATCTCCGCAATACTCCATAACCGACTTGCTACAATACCCAACGATGGTGTCAACGCAAACGGCGAGAGCGGTCTTGCCTATCTGCAGCTCGACTCGACTAAGTATTATCCCTATGCGTCGCTTCAGGATATACCTCTTGATATCAGATCTACCTTCAAGAGCAAATACAATACCTACGATATCGAGGGTCTGCCGCCGGGACCGATCAACAATCCTGGTCTTGAAGCTATCGAAGCGGCTCTCACCGTGGGCAAGACTGATAATTATTATTTCTGCCATAAGTCCGCTACAGATACAGAGCCCGCTGTGGCTTATTATGCAAAGACTATGGAGGAGCATATTGAGAACCTCAAAAAGGCTGGTCTAAAGCCCTGATAAATAATCAAAGGACTGCTGTGCTGTTTGGCGCAGCAGTCTTTATCTATCATTAAAAATGTTTTAGTTTTTTACCTGTTCAAAATTAGTACAAATAAAATTAACAATTTACTAATTTATTACTTGTTAACAGCTATGTTAAAATGTATATGTGTACTTATATCCATATCCTGATAGTTACTAACAGCAAGCGGGGGGCAGAAATATGGAATCCTATTCGCAGCTCTATACAAAAAAAATAGTGGATTCTATTATCCACGGATTAGAGCACAGACACAGCAGCATACTTTTTGTAAAGCACTATAATACCCTCAACGTGCCGATAGATGACATAGAAGAGGCAGTGAAAAAAAGTGAAAGCAATATAGAGCTGCTGTATCATGAGTATTCTGCTGCCAGAATGCAGGAGGCGTATGAGCCTTTTTTGGGCTGGATAAAGCAGATGTATTATAAATACTATTCTTCCGTGCCTGTGGAGGAATTTCTTGAAAATGCAGATGTATATTATCTTGCCCGTTCAGCCCTGTCCTCATACATCCTCACGGGAAAATGCACGAGAACAGAGGATATCATTGTTGTTGAGACTGAATATGAATTAAAGCGGTTTGCGGATTCCCTCGCAAATCTTGTGTCGTATATATCGAAGGATCATACGCTGTTCCTTGTGCTGAACAGGCTGCACCTTGCAGAAAACTCAACGCTTACCTTCCTGTATAAATTCATATCCAAGAACATAGACAATACCTCTCTGCTCGCAAACTATAACGAGGCATATGTGGTGCCGAGCTATACACAGAACAGCTGGGCAAGGCTCGTGCGTAAGATCGAAGATCTCAACTATATGCTTGACTGGAATGTTCAGGATATACAGACCGATGTTAACATTGCGGAGAGCTTTGAACCGGTAGTTGCGGATTTTCCGAATTACCTGATGATGATAAACAATATGATTCAGACTGTTGCAATAAAGCAGTCGATGTATTATCTTAAAATACTGTATAACAAAATAACCACTGAGAAGGTCAGTATCAGCGCAAAGAACAGAGCAAAATTCTTCACGCTGTATGCAATGGCGTCCCTGTATGACAGGAACATCACCAATGCGCTTATAATGTGCGAAAAGCTGAAAAACATCAATACGCGACACCCCAACCTGAAATATTCCTTCAAATATTACTATCTTCTGGCTCTGTGCGAAAGCTATGAGGGACAGCGCAGCCTTGCACAGAAGAACGGCGACAAATGCGTCAGGATAGCACAGAAAATGAACTCGGAAAAATATATGTTCCGTGCGAGGCTTCTGTATTATATCTATTCTCTCGACAGCTGGAACAATACCTATCGCTGGGACAGAAGGTTTGAGGAGGAGGGAATAGATGAATTTATCGAAAAGGCGCTTGAATACAAGGCTTATAACCACCTTGCCCATATTCTGTTTTTCGGCTGCGGAAATGAAAAGGAGAACTATGTAAACGACAGTCAGACCCTTGAGGATACAAAATATTTCAAAAAGGCTATGGAAATAGCTCACATGCTCAAAAATGAGCGGCTGATAATAGCTGCGTGGAGAAAGAACGTATTCATGGCTCAGGGCTACGGCTGCTTCGGCTTTGTGGATTATTACTATAAAAAATGCCTTGAGATAATTGAAAAGCAGAACGACCCCGTTGCCGAGGCAAGTATTTACAACGGACTGGGGTTCAACCGTATCGTCAGTGAGCAGTTCAATCAGGCAAATGATTATTTCAACAAGGCGCTCACGATCTTCTTTGAGAAAAAAAAGTATTATTATGTGGCTGAAACTCTTTATAATATGGCTACAAATGCGATACTTGCGGATGAATATGAAACGGCATACAATCACCTTGTTTCATGCACAAAGCTTTTGCGCTCTATAAAAAAGCACCGCATGAATATCTGCAATATGTCAAAGATATACGGTATGCTTGCGTACTGCAGCTATAAGATGGGGATAGATTATAATGCCCATTTTTATCTTAACAAGATGGAGCGGGTGCTGCACCATATCCTGAAGCCCGACGGAGAGCCGAATTATTTCCTTTGGGACGATGATCTTTTCTTCTATTATTTTGACTGCGGTCTGCTCGAAAAGTCCGAGAATATAGAAAAGGCGCAGGAATACTTTGACAAGGCAAAATTTCACATGCTTCGTTCGGACGGGCTGTTGTTTTTTGTCTACACGATGTTTGCGCTTGAGCAGGCAGAGCTATTTGAAAAACAGAACGAGCCGGAAAAGGCGAGGGGGATCCTTGAGGAGTGTATGGATTTCTGCTCGGCAAAGCGATATCAGCATAAGGAGGAGACTGTCTTTGCAAAGCTGCATAAAAAGTCTCTGATATCGAAGCGGATCGCCCTGCCTCTGACTGATATAAACAAATATCAGCTTGAGGAGCTTGCCCAGCTCGGAGAAATGGAAATGATGCTCGCTGATAAGACAAAGGGTATTGATTTTCTTGTTGCCTGGCAGGAACTGATAAACAAAGAAAACTACACTGCCGAGGACGTTATAGAAAACTCTATGGCGACAATGCAGAACAACTATAATCTTGACAGTATACTCTATGTAGAGATAGTCAACAGGAAGCCTGTGGTGAGGTATATCTGCGGAGATATTGAGATCAGCGATGAAAAGCTCGATGAAATAACCGGCTATCTCACAAGGCATAAAAAGGAATTTGTGGCTTCAAGATATGACCGTGAGTTCTATGAGCTGCCGACGATCGTTTCTGCCTTCGGAGTGAACAGCATCGTTTCCTTCGGCTGCGTTCCGCTTTCTGTGGACGATGAGCTTACGGGCTATATGATAGCTGCGATCGAGCTTCATGACAACATGACAAACAACATCATCTTCCTTGACAGGAATGATATAACTATATTCAAATTTGCCCTCAGACAGCTGACAGATACTCTTTACCGTCTAAAGGCGAGAGATGAGATAAGGGCGATGAACAAAAAGCTGCAGCAAAGCGCTGTTACCGATCTGCTGACGGGACTTCTCAACCGTCAGGGATTTGCAAAGCATGTAGGAGATTATGAGCATCTTGTCAAGACGGGCAAAAAGGAGGATACATGTGCAGTCATTCTGTATATGGATCTTGATAATTTCAAGTTCTGCAATGATACCTTCGGCCATGCTGTGGGAGATGTTATACTGAAGGCTTTTTCGAGATTGTTTGAGCGGGTATGCGGCGATAAGGGCTATGTAGTTCGCTATGGCGGCGATGAGTTCCTTATGGTCATGCCGGGATCCACTCTTGATGACGGAATTGAGAGTGCGAAGATGATCTACAGAGAGCTTGAAAAGGAAAATAACTTTATTGAGCAGATAGAGAGGGCGGTACACAGCAGTGTGGATATTTCCGCCGAGCACAGGGTATCATGCTCTATAGGTATCGCTTCAATGCCGGTATATGACAGGGATTCGGTAGATGCTGCACTGAAGCACGCCGACAGCAAGCTCTATGCCGTCAAGAAGAGTGAGAAGTCAAACTACAGCGTATGGCGGGATGAGATAGACGGGATATAACAACAATAAAAAGAGCTGATGTATGAGGGGATACATCAGCTTTTTGTTTTGCCGGAAATGTGCAGTAACTTGACGGTGAAAGTTTTCATGACAGACTGAGACTCTGAAGCTATACGCGGGTCTATAGCGTAAATGCGGCAGAAGTAAATTGAGCAGGAAAAATGAGCGGACCGCTTTTGCTGAATCTGCTGACAATATTTGGATAATGTGGATAATGCTATAATAATTCTAACAAATTTAATAAAAAGAAATAGAAAAAGACTTGAAATTTATCCAAAATTAAGCTATTATATAAATAGTAGTATAGTACAAAGGAGTGTTGTATATGCAGATTGGTCCCGAAAATGACGGCCGTACTGAGCTTGAATTGTTTCATAGCGGTGAGAATTATCACGCCTATAGATTTATGGGCGCGCATAAGATGAACATAAACGGTACGGACGGACTGATGTTCAGAACGTGGGCGCCGAATGCAAAGTCGGTATCCGTAGTCGGAATGTTCAATAATTGGGATTTCACAAGGAACTGGATGCACAGGATCTCTGATTGGGGAGTATGGGAAACCTTTATCCCCGATCTGACAGAATCGTACACCATGTATAAGTACAGCATAGAGACCTACGACGGCAGCCGAGTAATGAAGTCCGACCCCTACGCATATCATTACGAGACCCGACCGAATACAGCTTCTGTGTATGTTGATATAGACGGTTACGAGTGGCACGATCAGGAGTGGCAGGACTATAAGAAAACCCATGAGTCCTACAGCAATCCGATGAATATCTATGAGATCCACGCAGGCTCATGGAGAAAGTATAAGGACGGAAATTACTTCTCATACGGCAAGCTTGCCGATGAGCTTATCCCCTATCTCCAGGAAATGGGATATACTCATGTTGAGCTGATGCCTGTAACCGAGTATCCCTTCGATGCCTCGTGGGGTTATCAGGTAACGGGCTATTATGCCGTGACCTCAAGATACGGCAGTCCTCATGATTTTATGAGCTTCGTAGACAGATGTCATCAGGCGGGTATTTCCGTAATAATAGACTGGGTACCTGCACATTTCCCGAGAGATGCTCATGGTCTTGCACGCTTTGACGGCACGCCCTGCTATGAATATGCGGATCCCCGCAAGGGTGAGCATAAGGACTGGGGTACGCTTGTGTTCGATTTCGGCAGAAATGAGGTTGTAAGCTTCCTTATTTCCAGCGCTATATTCTGGCTCGATTATTACCATGTTGACGGTATCAGAGTTGATGCTGTTGCTTCAATGCTGTACCTCGACTACAGCAGACACGACGGAGAATGGGTGGCAAACAAGTTTGGCGGCAAGGAAAACCTTGAGGCAGTTGCTTTTCTGCAGAGACTTAACGAGGCGGCCTTCCGCTACTTCCCGACTGTACTCATGATCGCGGAGGAAAGCACATCCTGGTCTATGGTATCACGTCCTACATATATGGGCGGTCTCGGCTTCAACTATAAGTGGAACATGGGCTGGATGAACGATATGCTCCATTATTCGTCTCTTGATCCGCTCTACAGACCCTTTAATCACGATAACCTTACCTTCTCGTTCTTCTATGCATTCTCGGAGAACTTCATTCTTCCGATATCGCATGACGAGGTGGTTTACGGCAAGGCGTCCCTCATCAACAAGATGCCCGGCAACTACGATATGAAGTTTGCCGGAGAGAGAGTATTCCTTGCATATATGATGGCTCACCCCGGCAAGAAACTTACCTTCATGGGGACTGAATTCGGACAGTTCAAGGAGTGGGATTACTACTGCGAGCTTGACTGGATGCTGCTTGAATATCCCGCACATCAGAACATGAAGAGATTCGTGAGCACACTCAACCATTTCTATATAGACAACAGCCCGATGTGGGAGGTAGACTTCACATGGGAGGGCTTCAACTGGATATCCAACGATGACTATACCCAGAGCTGCATAAGCTTCCGCAGGATAGACAAGAAGGGCAATGAGATAATCATTGTCTGCAACTTCCAGCCGGTTCTCAGAGAGAACTATCGCATCGGCGTACCCTATGCCGGCACATACAGCGAGGTCCTCAACACTGAGTGGTCTGAGTTCGGAGGCTGCGGAATTTCAAACGGCACAGCTATCGTATCCGACGATATCCCGATGCACGGACATGAGCAGTCTATTGAGCTGACTCTCCCGCCGCTTTCCGTAATGTACTTCAAGTGCGTGCGTAAAAAGCCGAAGAGAAAGCCCCGTAAGAAGGCGGAGCTTACCGACGGAGCAGAAGAGAAAAAGCCTGCAAGAAAGAGAGCTTCAAAAAAGGCTGAGGCAGCCGAGGGAGAAGCCGCAGCAGAGGCAAAGCCCAAAAGGACCAGAAAAAAAGCGGCAGAAAAGCCGGAAACAGAAGCATGATGTTGCTGAAAGAATAAAACAGCGGTAGAACCGCAGATAACATATTAAAGGGGGAAACCAACCATGTATCCTAAGCAAGAGGTAGTTGCAATGCTGCTTGCAGGCGGACAGGGAAGCAGACTCGGTGTTCTTACGCAGAAGCTTGCAAAGCCTGCCGTACCGTTTGGCGGCAAATATCGCATAATCGATTTTCCGCTCTCAAACTGTGTTAATTCGGGTATTGAGGCGGTAGGTGTTCTCACACAATATCAGCCGCTCGTTCTTAATGAGTATATAGGCAGCGGTCAGCCGTGGGATCTCGACAGCATGAACAGCGGCGTAAGGATCCTTTCTCCTTATCAGCAGATAAAGGGTACCGACTGGTACAAGGGAACTGCAAATGCTATTTATCAGAACATAAATTATATCGACAGATATAACCCGGATTACGTTGTTATACTTTCGGGTGACCATATCTATAAGATGGACTATTCCAAAATGATAGCCGCTCATAAGGAAAACAATGCGGACTGCACTATAGCTGTAATAGATGTTCCGCTTGCAGAGGCTTCGCGCTTCGGCATCATGAATACAAATCCTGACGGCTCGATCTATGAATTCGAGGAGAAGCCCAAGCATCCGAAGAGCACCAACGCTTCAATGGGGATTTATGTGTTCAGCTGGAACAAGCTGAGAAAGTATCTTATCGAGGACGAGGAGACAGAGGGCTCCGAGCATGACTTCGGTAAGGACGTGCTTCCCAAGATGCTCAACGACGGACAGAGAATGTTTGCTTATCAGTTCCAGGGCTACTGGAAGGATGTCGGAACGATCGACAGTCTGTGGGAGTCAAATATGGATCTTCTCGACCCGAATATTCCTCTTGATCTGAGTGATGAGTCGTGGAAGATCTATTCAAGAAATCCCGTTGTTCCTCCCCAGTATATCGAGGAGGGCGCTTCCGTTCAGAATTCTATGATAGCAGACGGCTGTGACATAGCAGGCTCGGTAGACTTCTCCGTGCTGTTCTCAAATGTTGTTGTTAAGCCCGGCGCAGTCGTACAGGATTCCATTATCATGCCCGGCAGTGTTATCGAAGAGGGCGCTGTTGTACAGTACGCTATAGTATCCGAAAATACCGTAATAGGAAAGAACGCTGTGGTAGGCGCTCGTCCCGAGGATATAGAGGATAAGGATAAGTGGGGTATCGCAGTTATAGGCGATAACCTGAAGATCGGCGCAGGCGCTAAGATCGCGCCTAAGGAAATGGTCTCGAAAGATGTAGAGGGGGTTGAATAATCATGCGCGGAAATAATGTAATGGGAATTATCTTCTCTAATCTTCATGAGAATCTCATAAGCCAGCTCACGGAGCTGAGAACAATGGGCGCTGTTCCCTACGGCGGAAGATACCGCCTTATCGACTTCCCGCTTTCCAATATGGTCAATTCGGGCATCAATAAGGTCGGAGTTATCACAAAGAGCAACTATCAGTCGCTCATCGATCATCTCGGCGCAGGCAAGGCGTGGGATCTTTCAAGACAGCGCAACGGTCTGTTTATACTTCCTCCATTCATGGATCCGAGTGATTATGCAAACCGCGTAAAGACCTTCAACGCTATCATGCCCTTCCTCAAAAACTCCAACGAGGAATATGTAATGATATCCGACTGCGACGTTATCTGTAATATCGATTATCAGCAGGTGTTCGAGAAGCATCTTGAAAACAATGCTGATATAACTCTCATTTATAAGCGCGACCAGCTCCCTGCTAAGCTTCAGGAGCCGACGGTTCTTTCCTTTGACGCAAAGGGCAGGGTGAATGATGTACTGGTTGCACCCTCCATAACCGGAAGCTGCAGCTTCTACATGAACATGATGCTCATTAAGAGAGAGCTTCTTATGGAGCTTGTAAAGAAGTGCATAGCAAAGAATACAATGAGCTTCAAGCGTGATATAATCCAGGGTGAGTACAAGAATCTCAATATCTACGGTTATGAGTTCAAGGGCTTTGCTCCTGTAATAACAACTGTTGCTGATTATTTTAATGCAAATATGTCTCTCAAGTGCAAGGAAGTGCGCGACGACCTGTTCAACGGCTCACGTCCTATCTACACAAAGGTAAGAGACGATATGCCCACAAAGTACGGTCTTGGCTCCAAGGTGTCGAATTCCCTTATTGGCAACGGCTGTCTTATCGAGGGTGAGGTCGACAATTGTGTGCTCTTCAAGGGAGTACATATCGGCAAGGGAACAAAGGTATCCAACTGTGTTATTATGCAGGATACCAGAGTCGGCGAAGGCTGCAGCCTGAGTTATGTGATAGTTGATAAGGACGTTATCATCAGAGACGGCAAGACCTTAGCAGGTCAGCCCTCTTATCCCGTATATATAGGAAAGCTCAGTGTAGTCTGATAAACCAGACTTGATCGATCTGTCGTTCTGCCGCAGACGCTTTTTAACGGCTGCGGCAGTTTGGTCATAGAAGGAGCCTGAAAAAGCTCGGCGGCAACAGTAGGACGAGCTGCTGCACAGAAGATAAGCGGTTGAGATGCCGCAAAACGGAGGTGTTAATATGAAGTGTCTGTTTGTTACGAGTGAGGCTCAGCCCTTTGCGGCGTCGGGCGGACTTGCAGATGTTTCAGGCGCACTGCCTCATGCATTGCGTCAGCGGCTCATAGGCTGCCGTATAGTAATGCCGTATTACGAGGATATCCCTCAGCCATTAAAGGAGAATCTGAGGTTTGTCACAAGCTTCTCTGTACCGGTATCATGGAGAAGGCAATACTGCGGCATATTTGAAACAAGATATAACGGAGTTATTTATTATTTTCTTGATAATCAGTATTATTTCAAGCGTCAGGGGCTTTACGGTCATTATGATGATGCCGAAAGATTCGCATTCTTTTCAAGAGCGGTGCTTGAAATGCTTCCGTATATAGATTTTAAGCCGGACGTGATCCACTGCAACGACTGGCAGACCGCTCTTGTGCCTGTTTATTACAATCAGTTCTACGGCAAGAATGAATGGTATTTCGGCATAAAGACGATATTCACTATTCATAATATCCAGTATCAGGGCAAATACGGTCAGGAGCTCTATGAAGAGGTAGTAGGAATACCGCCCGAGGGACGCTCCGTTCTTGATTGGGACGGCTGTATCAATTATATGAAGGGCGCTATTGAAACTGCCAACCGTGTAACAACGGTAAGCCCGAGCTATTCGTGGGAGATCCGTGATCCGTGGTTCTCACACGGGCTTGACCCTATACTCAATGCGAGAGCATGGAAGATAAGAGGAATACTCAATGGCATAGACAATACCTCCTATAACCCGGCGACCGATATACAGATTTATGAACATTACTCTGAGGATGATATTTCGGGCAAGGCGGTGAACAAGCAGAAGCTCCAGGAGCGTCTTGGGCTTGAGCAGGATCCGGAGGTCCCGATGATAGCTATGGTAACGAGACTTGTGGCACATAAGGGCCTTGATCTTGTAAAGTATGCTCTCGATCAGCTCATGCGTGAGGAATACGTTCAGTTTGTTCTGTTAGGCTCGGGAGATTGGGAATATGAGAGCTTTTTCCGCACCATGCAGGACAGATATCCGGGCAGACTGTGCGCTTGTCACGGCTTTATACCCGAGTTGTCAAGGAAGATATATGCCGGAGCAGATATGTTCCTGATGCCGTCTAAGTCGGAGCCGTGCGGTCTTTCTCAGATGATATCTCTGCGCTACGGTACTATCCCGATAGTAAGAGAGGTCGGCGGACTCAGGGATTCCATACAGGACAGCGGCACGGGTGACGGCAACGGCTTCACATTCCGTAATTACGATGCTATGGATATGCTCTCGTGCATACGAAGGGCAATTGCGGGATATTGGCAGCATGACGGTTGGGAGACTCTTGTTAAGCGCGCTATGAAGTGCGACAATAGCTGGACACGCTCCGCGACTGAGTACATCAATATGTATCGTGAGGTCATTGAGGAAAACTGATCTTGCAAAAAAAGTGGGAACAGCTTGCTGCTCCCATAAATACTGACCCTCTTTGAGGAATATAAAAATGTGCAGTCCCTTGTCATATGACAAAGGACTGCTTTGATTTTTATGGCACATCAGCTTAGGCGTCAAAGGGAGGACGTCTGAGAGCGCCAAAGCGCTTAAAGCCGCAGAATTCCGGAATTATACAAGAACGATATGATGCAGTCTGCTGTCAGGATAACAGAAGGTATCATCGGACATTGTGAGTAGCATGTGCTGCAAAGCTGCCATGCCTGTTTTATGATAAGATGCTTATACCTGTACGATGACTCAGGCGGAGTGCGTTATTTTCTGACAAAAGCGTTCTCTGTGCCGGAGGAATCAAAAAGAGTGAATTTATCAGAGGTCAGTGTATAATTAAGCGTCATGGGTGAGTAGCCCTCGGCAAGATACTGAATTGTTATTTTGTCTCCGTCGACAGAGTATGTGAGATCCAAAACCGTGCCCATCATATCGTACTGACCGGTACCGTCCTCGTTGAATGTGTATACAAAACCGCCTCCATAACCTTCGGATGCCCATGTGCCTGTTATGCTTGCCTCTCCATTGGTTGAGGCCTTGCTCTCGGCAGAGCTTTCATCCTTGCCTTCCGATGAGAGCTCGCTCTTACTGTCAGCAGTACTTTCAGAAGTGCTTGTAACAGATACCTTGCTTTCATCGCGTGAGGACTGAGTTCCTGTGTCAGACTTTGAGCAGCCTGTGAATGCTGACATGACTGCAAATACTGCTAAAACAGCGGCTAACTTGTAAACATTTGATCTTTTCATAGCTTTATTCTCCTTATTGATTTTTTTCAGACTGTTGTCTGTGTTAATGAATGATATGATTATATCATATAAGCTCCCATAATTGAATGAAATAATTCAACTGATAATAATGCTAAAGTCGGATTAATGCGAAGAAGCTGCAAGAAAAATCATTGCGGAGATCTTTTGATGACCCGATTGGAAAAGTCTGCCTGATCGTTTTGCCGGCGATTTGCATTTTAAAATAGGAGCAGAGTAAATATTTTTAAAAATCAGCATAAAGGTATTGACAATCGGATAAGATAATGGTAAATTATAAATAGATTAGCACTCGACATCTTAGAGTGCTAACAGAGAGGTGGCTGATATGGAACCGACTCAAAGAAAGATGAAGATCCTTGAAGCTGTCGTTGAAGCTTATATAAGATCAGGGGATCCGATCGGATCAAAGGCAATATGCGATGTCCTGGATTTCAATGTGTCCTCTGCGACCGTGAGAAACGACATGGCGGAGCTTTCAAGTCTCGGTATGCTTGAGCAGCCTCACACCTCATCGGGAAGAGTTCCCACAGAGCTTGGCTACAGAGTGTATATTGACGACCTTATGAAGCCGCTGCCATTGGGCAAAAAGGAGCAGAAGCTCATAAAGGACAATCTTGAAATAAGCTCTGATACCCCTGAGAGTCTTCTGGAGGCTGCAGCGGATATTCTTTCAAGAATAACGGGCTATGCAGCGGTTGCAGCTTCTCCCCCGGGAGAAAATGCACTGATACGTCATGTAAGATTCGTTCGTACGGGAAACTACACGGCTATGGCGGTAGTTATAACGTCCCTCGGCTCGGTAAAGCCCAAGCTTTTCCGTTGCGACTATATGATAACACCTTCACTGCTCGAAATGTTCGACAAGGCTGTAAACGACAGACTTGAGGGTATGCCGGTGACCTCGGTGACGCCTGCATTTATTCAGACAACAGCGCTTTCCTTTGGTGAAATGTCAATGATAATGCCGAATGTCCTGCTTGCGGTGAGCGAAGCGGCTAAGGAGGCATCTGCGGACGGCATCTCTGTCAAGGGAAAATCAAATCTCTTTTCGATGCCGGAGCTTGCTTCGTCAAACGGAAAAAGAGCGCTGGAACTGTTTGAAAAGCCTGCAGAGCTGATGAAGCTGATAACGGCTGCGGATTCAAGATCCGGTGTTCTGATAGGAAGTGAGATGAGAGATCCCTCGCTGAGCAATCTGAGCATAGTTACGGCAAACTATACTGCCGCGCCTCAATGCTCGGGAAGGCTTGCGCTGATAGGACCGTTGAGAATGAACTATCCCAGGATCATTTCTGTACTTGGCAGTGTTGCCGATATTGTAGGCGAATCACTTGCTGAGCTGCTTGATCTGTGATCGAGGTTTATTTTTCGGGAAAGGAGAGAATATAATGGGAAAAAAGAAGTCGCATAATAATAACAACAAAAAGAGCGAAGCTGTCAGACCTCAAGAGACAGAGATAAAAAAGGAGACTGAGGAAATGCAGGAAAATGCAGAGGAGAAAAAGGAGGAAGCGCCCGATACGGTGCCTGCGGCGGATTTTGAGGCTCTAAAGAAGGAATATGACACGCAGAAGGATCAGTTCCTCAGAATGGCTGCAGAGTACGATAATTTCCGCAAGCGCACGGAAAAGGAAAAGCTCTCTACTTATGATAATGCTATTGCAGTGGCTGTTGAAGCTTTCCTGCCCGTTGTTGATAATTTTGCCCTTGCCCTTGATGCAGGACAGAATATGCCCGAGGAATTCAGAAAGGGACTTGAGCTGATACAGAAGAAGATAGAGGCTTCTCTGGAAAAGCTCCATGTAAAGACCTTTGGTGAACGGGGAGAAAAATTCGACCCGGACTACCACAACGCTATCTCAAGGGTCGATGACCCTGAAATAGAGGAGGATCACATAGCCACTGTTTATCAAAAGGGCTTTCAGCTCAATGAGAAAGTGATCCGCCATGCAATGGTGCAGATCTCAAACGGAAACCAATAAATTGATAATATTTTGGAGGTAATGATTTATGGCAAAGACAATAGGTATTGACCTTGGTACAACAAATTCTTGTGTAGCGGTCATCGAAGGCGGCGAGCCTGTAGTTATCGCAAATGCAGAGGGCTCAAGAACAACACCCTCTGTGGTAGCTTTTGCAAAAAACGGTGAAAGACTTGTGGGACAGGTGGCAAAGAGACAGGCTGTTTCCAACCCCGATCATACGATAGCATCCATTAAGAGACAGATGGGTACTTCCTACAAGGTCAAGATCAACTCAAAGGAGTATACTCCTCAGGAGATCTCTGCAATGATCCTTACAAAGCTCAAGAAGGATGCCGAGGCTTATCTCGGTGAGCCTGTAACTCAGGCTGTTATAACGGTTCCTGCATACTTCACCGACTCGCAGCGTCAGGCAACAAAGGACGCAGGCCGCATTGCAGGTCTTGATGTAAAGCGTATCATCAATGAGCCTACCGCTGCAGCACTTTCCTACGGTGTTGATAAGGAGAACGATCAGAAGGTAATGGTATATGACCTTGGCGGCGGCACCTTCGACGTATCTATCATTGAGATGGGCGACGGCGTTCAGGAGGTTCTTGCAACAGCAGGCAACAACCGTCTCGGCGGCGATGACTTCGATCAGAAGATCATTGACTGGCTCGTACAGAGCTTTAAAAGCGATACAGGCATAGACCTTTCGGGCGACAAAACTGCCATGCAGCGTCTTAAGGACGAGGCTGAAAAGGCTAAGATCGAGCTTTCTGGCATTACGACGGCTCAGATCAATATTCCCTTCATCACAGCAGATGCTACAGGCCCCAAGCATCTTGACTATACTCTTACAAGAGCTAAGTTCAACGAGCTCACAGCAGATCTTGTTGAAAAGACAATGGGTCCTGTTCGTCAGGCACTCAAGGATTCCGGTCTCAGCATCAGTGAGATCGACAAGGTCCTCATGGTTGGCGGTTCTTCAAGGATCCCCGCTGTTCAGGACGCTGTAAAGGGTCTTATCGGCAAGGAACCGTTTAAGGGCATCAACCCCGATGAGTGTGTTGCTATCGGCGCTGCTATCCAGGCGGGCGTTCTTGGCGGCGACGTTCAGGGACTTCTTCTTCTCGATGTTACTCCGCTTTCACTCGGCGTTGAGACACAGGGCGGCATCATGACAAAGATCATTGAGAGAAACACCACTATCCCCACAAAGAAGAGCCAGATCTTCTCAACTGCTGCGGATAATCAGACACAGGTCGAGGTCAATGTGCTTCAGGGTGAGCGTGAGTTCGCAAGAGACAACAAGCAGCTCGGTCTGTTCAAGCTTGACGGCATAGCTCCTGCCATGAGAGGCGTTCCGCAGATCGAGGTAACCTTCGATATAGATGCAAACGGTATCGTTAATGTGTCTGCAAAGGATCTCGGCACGGGCAGAGAGCAGCACATCACTATAACATCAAATACAAATATGAGCAAGGACGATATAGATAAGGCTATCCACGATGCTGAAGAATATGCAGCTCAGGATAAGAAGCGCAGAGAAGAGGTCGATAAGAAGAACGACGCAGAAAATCTCGTTTATGCAGTTGAGAAGCTTATCAACGAAAACGGCGAGCATATCTCTGACGCTGACAAGGACAACCTCAACAGCAAGGTGGCTGCTGTAAAGGCGGCTCTTTCAAGAGATAATATCGACGATATCCAGATCGCCAAGGATGAGCTGCAGAAGGATATGTATGCTGTATCCGAAAAGCTCTATCAGGACGCCGCTGCTCAGGGCGCTGCTCAGAATCAGGCTCCCGAGAGCGACAACGGTGTATATAATGCGGATTACAAGGATGTTGACGAGGATAAGCCGTGATAACACGATAAACGCATGAGAGATACAAAGGGGGAAGCTCGGACGACTTCTCCCTTTGTCCTGTATAAAAAATTGTTGTTGCAAAACAAGCAATATTGTATTATTATTAGTATGCGGATCCTTTAGCACAGAGATCTGCTGTAATAATAAATCAGACAATGAAGGTCTTCGCACAAAGGCGGAGACGGTTTGGGGTGAGCTTACTTGGCAGAGAACAAAAGAGATTATTATGAGGTCATCGGTGTTCAGCGAGGAGCCTCTGACGATGAAATAAAAAAAGCATACCGTAAGCAGGCAAAAAAATATCATCCTGATCTTAACCCCGGCAATAAAGAGGCTGAGGCAAAATTCAAGGAGGTCAATGAGGCTTATGAGGTGCTTTCCGATAAGGATAAGCGGGCAAGGTACGATAAATTCGGCTTTGCCGGTGTTGACCCGAACTTCAATGCAGGCTATGGCGGCGGAAGCCCCTTCGGACAGGATATAGATATAGGCGATATCTTCAACAGCTTTTTCGGCGGCTTTGGCGGCGGAAGAAACACAAGAAACCAGAATGCCCCGAGGAGAGGCTCAGATGTTGAGACATCTGTTACCATTACCTTTGAGGAGGCTGCAAAGGGCTGCAAGAAGGACGTTACCTATCAGAATGTCGATACCTGCAAGGAATGCAGCGGTACTGGTGCGGCTAAAGGGACTCAGCTAAAGCCCTGCCCCAACTGTAACGGAACGGGACAGGTCACGGTGCAGAAGAGAACGCCCTTTGGTATCGTACATACCTCTCAGACCTGCGACAAGTGCAGAGGCAAGGGCAAGATAATAGAAAAGCCGTGTCCCGCATGCTCCGGAGCAGGACGTACACGCTCCTCCAAGACTATTTCTGTAAATATTCCTGCGGGAATAAATCAGGATCAGGTCATCACAATAAGCGGCAGGGGACACAGCGGCTATAACGGCGGCGCAGCGGGAGATCTGAATATCTATGTGAATGTAAAGAAGCATGAGATATTTGAGCGCAAGGGAGATGATGTATGGTGCGAGATACCGATAACCTTTGCACAGGCTGCCCTCGGACATGAGATAATCGTTCCTACCCTTGACGGCAAGGTAAGCTATAAGGTTCACCCCGGCACTCAGCCCGGAGATATCTTCAAGCTCAAGGATAAGGGAATCCAGCACCTTAACATGAAGGGCAAGGGCGATCAGTATGTCAGGATAACCATTGAGGTGCCGAGAAATCTGACCACTGAGCAGAAAGAGGTACTCAAGAAATTTGACGAGCTCAGCGGTACGAGCAATTATCAGAAGAGGACCTCCTTCTTTGACAAAATAAAGAAAAGAGAGAAAAACTCCTGAGACGGAGCCGGTGCAAGTAAGCCTGTATAGGGGCTTTTATGTGCCTGGGCTGATTATGACAGGAGAATATAACAAAAGACACGGTGTTCTTTAATAAGCTCACCGTGTCTTTTTTGTCAGGAAATGTCATACGGGTATGAAGTCGGGGGTATCAGGGTCGGTATCGGCGTCATAATCTATGCCGTCTGCGCCAAAGCCGAACAGAGAGTAGAAGTCGCTGAAATAGCCGTCAAGGTCTGCGTGAGTGTCGAGATTTTCAGTGGAGATCTCAGACCAGAGCTTAGTGACCTCGCTTTGTATCTCCGGCTGCATTTCAAGATCGTCAAGCCTGATACGATCTTCCTCATCAGTAACGGGCTCGCCGGAGAAAAGCTTCTGATTCATCAGCCTGTACATCTGCTCGATACAGCCCTCATGAACGCCATGCTCCTTCATGACCTTGTAGAGTATAGAAATGTAAAGAGGAACTATCGGAATAGCTGCCGAGGACTGGGTAACAAGGGCCTTGTTGACAGAGATATATGCTTTTATTCCCTCAGAGGTGATCTGCTTAGAGGTCGCAAAGAGATGATCCTTTGCCTTGCCGATCGAGCCGTCCGCATACATCGGGTGAGTTATCGACGGACCGATGTAGGAATAGGCTACAGTAACGGCGTTGTCCTCAATAGCATCCGCCGCCTTGAGAGCGTCTATCCAGTCCTTCCAGTCTTCGCCGCCCATTACCTTTACAGTGGCGTTTATCTCTTCTTCTGTGGCAGGCGCTACCGTTATATCGCTTACGACGCGGTTTTTGAGGTCGATCGTCTTGTTTGTATACGGAGAGCCGACGGTCTTGAGCACGGAGGAATATACTGTGCCGTCTGCAGTGGTGCGTCTTGGCGCAGCAAGGCTGTATACTACCATATCGACCTTTCCAAGATCAGTCTTTATAAGCTCAATGGTCTTTTTCTTTATTTCCGCTGAATAGGCGTCTCCATTGATTGTTTTTGCATAAAGACCGTCCTCATGGGCAAGGGCTTCAAAGGCAGCGGAATTGTACCAGCCGGAGGAGGCTGTTCTTGAACCGCTTGCAGGCTTGTCGAAGATTATGCCGATGGTTGCAGCTCCGAAGGAATAGGCTGCGGTGATCCTTGATGCCAGCCCGTAGCCCATAGATGCGCCGATAACGAGAACCTTCTTGGGGCCGTTTGCATGGGGCTGGGACCTGACATATTCTATCTGTTTGCGTACAAATGCTCTGCAGCCTTCAGGATGTGCTGTTGTGCAGATGAAGCCTCTGACCTTTGGTTTTATTATCATGATTATATCAAGCTCCTTTTCATTAAAGTATATGTATATTATATCATAAAGTCGGTCGTTTGTATACTGCGGAAACAAAAAATGCAAAAATCAATTATGTCCGGTTAGCTGAAACAGGACAGCATTCCTTATAAAAGACGGATATTAAAATTACAATGCTCTGAGAAAAATGGTTATGTTATCCTGAGCAGGATAATGAAATTGAGCTGTGTGTAAAAAAACGACCCGGTCATATAGGAAACCGGGTCGGATAATACTGTATTCTCAGAAAACGTGGAGCAGCTTTGTCATTTAAGCTCGGTATATTCGCCGTTTTTGCCCCTTACGCCCTGGAATATTCTTTTGCTGCTGTCGGCGGAAACATAATAATTTCCCAGAATATCAATATGGTCAAGGTATTCGATCTTCGGAATGATACGATAGCAGGGTATGCCGTTTATATCTGAGGTGGTGTCATTTGATTCAAAGATGTATTCCTCTATGCCATATTCCAGACCGAGTACGCTTTCCTTTTCTGCAAAAGCTGTCAGAGCCTCATTAGGGCTTATCTTTGCATCGGGATATTTTTCTGTATAAGGCTTATCGTTCTGTGACGCAGCCTGTGTGACTATGTCGTAGCTGCCCACCCAGTTCTTCGCAAGAACAACGCTTCCGTTGCAGGAAACAAGGACATTCGTGCCGGCAAAGATCCTTTTGCCGCCGACCTCCAGGTATGGATAGAAGGAATAGTATTTTTCGCCGAGGTAATCGACTGTATTGAAGTAATACTTTTTATAGGTGCTCATGCTCTCCACAAGATACATATCCTCCATACGGCAGCCGTCTAAAAGCTTGTAAGCCTCTTCGATGCTTATGCTGCCGTCGGGCGCTGATACCTCGGGAGAGGCGGGGCGCTTGATACGTTCATTCCCCATAGGCGCCTGTGAGGTGTCCGGTACGATAATGATGTTGTCATCGGAGCCGTCGTTCTGTGAGGGCTTTTGCTGTTTTGATGAACATCCGCAAAGAGAAACTGCTGTACACAGCAATGCGATTGTGATAAGCTTTTTCATAACTGATTACCTCGTTATTTTTTTATTAATGCTCTGACCCAATAGTGAACAGTCAGGGTCAGTTTATCGGTTTGTTCAAGCTGCTCTCGCCTTTCCTTTTTTATCCGCCAGAAATGCGGCGTCATGAGCAGCAGCTCCCTGAGCTCGGGATTGTCAAGCGTAAGGCTGAATTTGTGCTCCCTGCATTCGGCTTCATAAAAAAGCTCTCCGCAGGGAGAGGGGTGCTTGTGTTGCTCAAACACCTCGTCATATATGATGCTTTTCAGTTCGATAAGATGCTCTGTGCCTGCCGTGATCTCAACTGCACAGCCGCCTTTTTTGAGTATCCTTGCATATTCCCCGGGCATGAAAAGCGAGAATATTGCGCTGACAACATCAGCGCAGCCGTCAGCGAGAGGCAGATGAGAGGCGGTCGCCACAAGCCAGAGAATATCTTTGTCGCGGGAGCACGCCATTCTTGCACCCTCCTTGGAAATATCTATACCGATGCAGGCAGCGCCGCAAAAGGCTTTGAAAAAGGAGGTATAATAGCCCTCGCCGCAGCCGATATCCGCAATAACGGGTGATCCGGAGGGAGAATATCTTTTTATTGCTTCCGCAGCAGCCATGCATATCGGGCTGTAGCAGCCTTTGTCAAGAAAGCTTCTTCTTGCCGCAAGCATTTCCTTTGTGTCGCCGGGGTTGAGTGAATGTTTGTTCTGAACAGGCAGAAGGTTTATGTAGCCCTGCCTTGCTTTGTCAAAGCTGTGTCCCTTTTTTGTGCAGAACAGTCTGGAATTATCGTCCCTTAGCTCTGCACCGCAAACGGGACACAAAAGCCTTATTCTCTCGTCCATCGGCTCACCTCATTTTATTCTTCTGAGCTTTCCGCCGCAGATGCATGTATATTTTGAGGGCTTGGCTATTACGGAGGAAAACCTTGTTCGCTTTATCTGCCTGCCGCATTCAACGCATTGCAGGATATAGTTTATCGTCCTTTCCTTTTGCCGTGGGGACAAGCCCATTTCCTCGCAGGAATTGGTTCGCTTTATATTGTAGCCGTAGAGTGTGTTCATTACGGCGGCATATTTCCTGAACAGTTCGCCGTGGTCATAGCAGCCCCGGCAGGTATGTAGAAGCTCATGAGCTATCGTCTGTTTGCAGGAAAGCTCAGGAGCGTCAAGAAGAATGGAAGAAAGCTCAATGGAATAGCCGCAGGAGGTTTTTTTGCACAGTCCGAAGCGGCTTTTTGCTCTTGAATTGACTGTAATATGAGGGTCTATCTTATCTGAATAGGGGATTCC
>ONFW01000206.1 GCA_900317215.1 uncultured Eubacteriales bacterium
CATGGAGCAGTGCTAATGTATCGGGTATTCCGATTCACCGCTTCTGCGAAATGAGGGGCTTTTACTCCCATGAGGAATCCATGAGAAGAATAGCCGAGGACGTGAAGAACAGCGCCTATGAGATCATAAAGAAGAAAAGGGCGACATATTACGGAATAGCAATGAGCGTAAAGCGTATCTGTGAGGCTGTCGTCAGAGATGAGAAATCCATTCTGCCGGTATCAAGCATACAAAACGGTAAATACGGCATCAAGGATATAGCCCTGAGCATGCCTGCGATAGTCGGCAAAAACGGGGTAGAAGGACTTGTGCCTATCGAGCTGAACGTAGATGAGATAGCTCAGCTTACCAATTCGGCGTTGAGACTGCAGCAGGTGATCAACGAGAATGTTGAGCTATGAGCAAATAAGGAGATAAAAAATGAGCTGTCGCTGATTTGCGGCAGCTCTTGTTTTTTATTCTGCGGTCTCTGCGCCGACAAGCGCCCTCATCTCATCACAGCGTAAGGGCGTTGCGGAGGCCATAGCGTTGTTGATAATAATGAGCTCATCTATCCCGTTGTCCTTAAGGTATTTCTGAAGATCAAATTCAATATAGCGGAAGTCGATCATGTGAGTCTCACTGTAGGTCAGCGCAATAAGGGGACTGAACGCATTGCCGTAGGATTCCTTGAGAATAGCGACCTTTTTGCCGTTGCCGTCCTTGTTTTTGCAGACCATGAGGGGAGTATCTCCGCCAAGGAAGACGCCGTAGGCATTGGCGCCCTCTGCATAGGTATGGAAAAGCCTTGTCTGCTGAGGATTCTCGCCGTTCTCATCATATAAAAAGGTCTCTGTATCCTTGTCCGCGGTATAATAATGCACGGTGTCGGCATCAATAAGGGAATTATCCACACTTCCTGAGAGACTGCCGTAATAGCCCTCGATCTGCCCCTCCTCAAGTTCGGAAAGCTTGAGATAATCAACGCCTGCGACCTTGCAGAACTCCTTGTAGGCATAATATGCTCCGAGTCCTGTCCAGTGATGATCGGTGTTGAAGTAGATGTATTCGTCTCTGTGATGAGAAATTATATCATAGGTATTTACGGGTGTAACGGATTTATCCAGGTTATCAAGGATAGTGTTGATATATTCCTTTTGATCTGAAATGCCGTATTCACCAAAGAATCTCTCGGGCAGAGTAACGCCGCAATGTGTGGGTACTATAACATTGTAGACCTTAACATCGCTGCCGAGAGCGCTTGCCACGGTATTCACGGTGGCGGCATAGTTCTTTGCAAGATCCTCATTTCCGTAGAACATCTCATAAACAGAGCGGTTATAAAGAAGCAGACCCTCAGTCATGGTTCCCAGATCTGTGCCGTCATCATTTTTCAGTGCAGGAAGCTCTCCGCTCTCCTTTGCGTCGGTGGGGTCGGAGCTGTCGGACTTTGATGCCTCAGAGCTTTGCTCGGAGCTTTCTTCTGTGCTTGCCTCGGAGCTGCTTTCATCTGCAGAAGCGTCAGAGACTTGAACGGAGTTTTCTACAGACTGAGCAGAGCCTGCGGACGAGGTTTTTTCCGAGCCGCCGCCGTTCTGACAGGCTGAAAAGGAAAGAAGGCTTGTTGCGAGAAGCATAACGGCGCATGCTTTTATTCTAAGGTTTTTCATATCGGTATTCTCCTTTCAATAGCTTTGTAAAGTATAGCATATTTTCGCTGCCTGTTCAATGTCAATACTAAAAGATATTTTTCATAAAAAGAGCGGGTAATTATCAAGAATTGCCAAACAGCAATATTTACAAAAAAACGCTCAACATATTGTATGATATTTCTGAGAGAATAGGACGGAGAGCTGAAACAAAGGGTATTGAATAATTGCAGAAAAAATGGTATCATATAAAGATAAAACAGATGAATAAAGAGCGGTGCTTATATGAAAAAATGGTTGTTTTCCGAGCTTGATAAAAATGTTATAAAGGAGTTTTCTCAAAAAACAGGGCTGCCTGTTTTTACAGCTATGCTGCTGCATCTGAGAGGCTTCACCGAGCCTGGTGAGATAGAGAAATACTTTGATGCCTCATGCACTCTTCCCGATCCGTTTCTGATAAAGGATATGGATAAAGCGGTAAAAAGGGTTAACGAGGCGATAAGCTCTTATGAGCCGGTGTGCATTTTCGGAGACTATGACTGTGACGGTGTTACCGCTACGGCACTGCTGTTTTCATATCTTCAGTCTGTAGGCGCAAATGTGTCATACTACATACCGGACAGGAACGCAGAGGGCTACGGCATGAACATCAGGGCGATAGATCAGCTCAAGGAAAAAGGAGTCAGCCTGATAATAACCGTAGACAACGGCATTTCGGCGCTTGAAGAGGTGAGCTATGCATCACGGCTCGGGATAGATACCGTTGTTACAGATCATCACAAGCCGCTTGACCTTCTGCCAAATGCGATAGCTGTTGTGGATCCTCATAGACTTGATGATAAGTCTGAATTCAAGTATTACTGCGGTGCAGGAATAGCGCTCCTGCTTGCAGCAGCTCTTGAGGGGAACGAGCTTTCCGTGCTTGAGAACTACGCCGATCTTGCAGCAATAGGTACCGTTGCGGATCTTGTGCCATTGAGCGGCAGCAACCGATCAATAGTAAAAACAGGGCTTCAGCTGCTCGAAAACAGTGACCGTACAGGCATTACGGAGCTGTGTGAAATGGCGCAGATAGAAAAGATGAATGCCGGTAATATCGGCTTTAAGCTTGGCCCGCGTATAAATGCGGCAGGTCGTCTCGGCTCGCCTTATGATGCTTTGGCGCTGCTTCTCAGCGAGGATCCGGAGGAAGCACATGAGCTTGCCTCTCGACTCAATAATCTTAACAGCAGGAGACAGGCTATCGAGAACGATATATTTGAAGACATCTGTGAGATGCTCAGAAACGACCCTCAGCTTACCTATGACCGGATACTTGTTGTTTCGTCAGAAAAATGGAATGCGGGCGTTGTGGGGATAGTCGCCTCAAAAATAGTAGAAAAATATGGAAAGCCCTGTGTGATAATATGCGAGGATGATGAAATATGCAAGGCTTCAAGCAGGAGCATTACGGGCTTTTCAATAGTTGATGCTATCTTTGCATGCTCGGGACTTCTTGAAAAATTCGGAGGGCATCCTATGGCTGCGGGACTGAGCATAAAAAGAGAAAGGATAAACGATTTCAGACGGGCGATAAACGACTATGCGGACAAGCTTGACTATATGCCGCTCCCGTCACTTAAAATAGACTGTACATTAAAGCCGGAGGGCTTGTCGGTAGATATGGTCCATCAGCTTCAGGCGTTTGAGCCCTTTGGCTACGGAAATCCCAAGCCGGTATTTGCGCTGAAGGGTATGAAGCTGGAGCAGATAGTGCCGTTGTCGGGAGGAAAGCATATAAAGCTTATCGTGTCAAGGGATAAGGCAAGGCTCGGACTTGTCAGATTCTCAATGACTCCGGAGGAGTTTCCCTATTCCGAGGGGGCAATGCTTGATTTTGCGGTCAGCCTTGATTTAAACGTATATCAGCAGAAGGAAAATGTTTCATTCACTATAAAGGACATAAGACCTGCAGATTTTGACACGGAGAAGGCTATGCTCGGGATACAGCTTTACGAGCAGTATCAAAAGGGAATAAAAAGGAAGGAACTTGCAAATGAGTACCCGACGAGGGACGATTTTGCGGCAGTATACAGATATATTAAGGCTGCGCAGAGAGAGCGTTTTACAGCAGCCTCGGTTTTGTCGGCTATCGGCAGCGAAAAACTCGGAGCTTTCAAGCTGTTGATGATATTCGATATCATGAATGAGCTTAAGCTGATAGATTATTCAAGGGATAACGAGGAAATTCATGTAAGGGTAAGAAATAATTCCGTCAAGGTCGATCTCAATGCATCGGCAATTTACGGAGGGCTGAAGGAGGATGTGCAATATGTCAGAGATAACACATAAGTATTATCAGGATTATCACGAGCTTGTTGAGCTAATGAAAAAGAGCGACCACGACTACGATTTTGCTCTTATTGAAAAAGCCTACGAATTTGCCGAGCAGAAGCACGGGGATCAGAGAAGAGCCTCAGGCATACCGTATATTCTTCACCCGACCTCTGTTGCATGTATCCTTGCAGAGCTTGGAATGGATTCCGAGTCCGTAGCAGCCGCTCTGCTGCACGACGTGGTGGAGGATACGCCTGTCACACTTGACGAGATAGTCAAGCTTTTCGGGCGGGAGATAGCAGGTCTTATAGACGGAGTTACAAAGCTCGGAAAAATACCCTATTCTTCAAGAGAGGAGCAGCAGGCGGAGAATATCCGCAAGATGCTCATTGCAATGTCCAATGATATCAGGGTCATCATAATCAAGCTTGCCGACCGGCTTCATAATATGCGTACACTCGAGTGTATGAAGGAGCAGCATCGCAGGGACAAGGCGCTTGAGGTAATGGAGGTGTATGCGCCCATAGCTCACCGGCTCGGAATAAGAGCGATCAAGGAGGAGCTTGAGGATCTTTCTATCCGATACCTTGACCCTGTAGGCTACATGGAGATCGAACACCAGCTTGAGAAGAAAAGCACTGACAGGATACACTTTGTCTCTGAGATCAAGCAGCAGCTTTATAACCGTTTAAAAAATGAGATCAATAATGTCTATATCTCTGGACGTGTAAAGAGCATACACGGCATATACAAAAAAACCTTTATGAAGGGCAAGACTATGGATCAGATCTATGACATCTTTGCCGTTCGTGTTATTGTAGATACTGTGGCGGACTGCTATAATGTGCTCGGTATAGTACACGATATGTTCAAGCCGCTGCCAAACCGCTTTAAGGATTACATCTCCACACCAAAGCCCAATATGTACCAGTCTCTCCACACAACGGTCATAGGCAAGGAGGGAGTCCCCTTTGAGATACAGATAAGAACGTGGGAAATGCATTATACTGCCGAATACGGCATTGCAGCTCACTGGAAGTATAAGGAAGGCATTACAAAGAAGGATTCTCTTGACGAAAGACTTGCCTGGATAAGAAAAATGCTCGAGAATCAGAGCGATAACGATTCCACCGATATAGTCCGCACTATAAAAATGGATCTTGCGCCTGAGGAGGTATTCATCTTCACACCTAAGGGAGACGTCATCAACCTTCCTACAGGTGCAACGGTAATAGACGTTGCCTATGCGATACACAGCGGCGTAGGCAACCGCATGATAGGAGCAAAGGTTGATAAAAGGATCGTTCCGATTGACTACAAGGTCAAGACAGGCGAGATAGTTGAGATAATCACCTCCAAGGAGGAGGGCGGTCCCAAGAGAGACTGGCTCAACATTGTAAAGACGAGTGAGGCAAGGAGCAAGATAAGGCTCTGGTTCAAAAAGGAAAAGCGCGATGAGAATATTATCGAGGGCAGGCTGCAGCTCGAGACTGAGTTCAGAAGACTCGGCATCCATATTCCCGAAAAGGAGCTTGAGGATTTCCTGTCTGATGTGATCCGCAGACAGAACTGCAATTCTCTTGAGGACTTCTATGCGTCAATAGGCTACGGAGGTATACAGCTCTGGAGGATCCTTCCAAAGCTCAAGGAGGAGTATATCAAGCGATATACTGTTGCAGATGAGCAGTCAGTCGTATTGACCGAGCCGGTCAGGAAGAAGATAAGCGGCGGTGTTCATATTGAGGGGATAGACGACTGCCTTGTAAAGTATTCACGCTGCTGCAATCCTCTGCCCGGCGATGACATAATAGGCTTCATTACGAGAGGCTACGGTGTATCCATTCACAAGAGAAGCTGTACAAATGTTCCAAAGGATATCAGCGCCTGTGAGGAGCCCGAACGCTGGGTAAGGGCTGAATGGGCGGATACGGTCACAAACGAGACGTTTCAGTCCAATCTGCAGATCACGGCGACCGACAGAACAGGACTTCTTGCCGATATTACAAACCAGCTCTCTGCAATGCATTTGTTTATACACACGCTCAATTCCCGTGAGGTCAAGAACGGAATGGCGTTTATTGAGGTATGCATCACCGTAAACGGAATAAATCATCTGAAAATGGTGATTAGCCGCCTGAGCGGCATCAACGGGATCGTATCGATAGGCAGAAGCTGACGAAAAAGAGGAAACAGAATGAAAGCGGTATTACAGAGGGTCACCGAATGTACGGTGACGGTAGAGGGAAGGATTACAGGAAGTATAAACAGCGGATTTCTGATACTTCTGGGAGTTGAAAAGGGAGATTCACACAGCGATGCTGAAAAGCTTGCAAGAAAGACAGCGGGACTGAGGATATTTACCGACGAAAACGATAAGATGAACCTGTCTCTTGCCGATATAGGCGGGGGAGTGCTTGTTGTATCAAATTTTACTCTTTGCGGAAGCTGCCGCAAGGGGAGAAGGCCGAGCTTTGACGGAGCGGCAGCTCCGGAGACTGCTGAGCCGCTGTATGAATACTTCTGCAAATGTCTGCAGGAAAACGGAGTTACTCAGGTCGAGAAGGGGATCTTCGGCGCGGATATGAAGGTAGCGCTTCTAAATGACGGCCCTGTTACCCTTATCATTGATTCAAGAGAGCTTGCATGAAGACAGGGGATAAAGCTTTGCAATGAAGCCTGCTGCATAAGGGCGCAGCAATATTTAATGATCGGAGCATGATTATGTTTAAAGTAAAATGCTTTACACTTGGTGAGCTTGGAGCAAATTGCTATCTGGTATCGGATGAGGAAAGCGGAGAGTCGTTTGTTGTTGATCCGGGTGACGTTTCGCCTGCTCTCAATGCCGGTATCGACAGCATCGGCGCAGACAAGCTGAAATATATACTCCTCACGCACGGGCATTTTGACCATATAGGAGGAGCGGCGTCTCTCAAGAGACGCTGCCCTTCCGCAAGGATCGTCATAGGCAAGCAAGACAGTGCCTTTCCGGGTAATGATGAGCTGAATCTCTCATGGCATTTCGGCCTTGATATCGACCCATTTAACTGCGATATCCTTGTAAATGACGGGGACAGGCTTCCCTTCTGTAAGGAGGAGATCCAGGTCCTGCACACTCCGGGGCATACAAGAGGAAGCGTCTGCTACAGGCTCGGAAACACTGTTTTTACCGGCGATACGCTTATTACCGGAACAACGGGGAGAACAGATTTCCCTACCGGAAGCTATGATGACATGGTAAAGTCGATCGCAAGGCTTGCGGCTATTCCCGAGGATCTCACCGTATACTGCGGTCACGGAGAAGGCTCGACGCTCGACAGGGAGAGAGCGACTAATTATTTTATGAGGATGACTAAATGATACTATATATTAACAATCAGTACCACTATGAGACCGAAAACCTGATAAGATGCTTTTTTCCGAATGATAAAATAGAGGTGACAAGAGAGCTGCCCGCTGAAAAGCAGCTCCCCTTTATATCTGCGATGACCTCAGAGACGGAAAACGACATAGAGATAAGAGTTACCGTTGAGACGGAGAGCTTTTTCGCAGAGGACAGTGCCTCTGTGGACAGAAGTGATGATGACATTGAAAAAACAACGGAGAGACGTCTTGCAGTGTGTCTTTACGGCCTGCTTGTCAGGCTCACGGGCAAAAGGCAGCCATGGGGTATACTTACGGGCGTCCGTCCTATAAAGCTGTTCAGAAGGCTTGCAGAGCAGTATGGTCAGGAACGTGCCGAAAGGTATTTTACAGATGAGCTTCTTGTATCAGAGGAAAAGACAAGGCTCAGTGCAGTAACAGAAAAACACGAGAGGAAAATACTTGCCCTCAGCAAGCCTCGTTCCTTCAGCCTGTATATATCAATACCGTTCTGCCCCTCGCGCTGTTCATACTGCTCCTTCGTTTCACAGTCGGTAGAGAGCGCAGGAAAGCTGGTCGCACCATATCTGGAGCTTCTGTGCAGGGAGATAGAATATACTGCACAGCTTGCAAGGGACTGCGGTCTGATTCTTGAAACGGTGTATATCGGCGGGGGAACTCCCACCACACTCAGCGCAGCTCAGCTCTCACAGCTTATTTCGGCAGTGAGGAGCAGCTTCGATATGAGTACCTGCCGTGAGTTTACGGTTGAGGCAGGCAGACCCGATACAATCAGCAGGGAAAAGCTTGAAGCGATACTCTCCGGCGGTGCAGACAGGATAAGCATCAATCCGCAAACGCTGAATGATGAAATACTGCAGCTCATCGGAAGAAGACACAGCTCAGCTCAGACATTGGATGCCTTCAGCCTTGCAAGGGAGACAGGCTTTAAGCATATAAATATGGATCTTATCGCAGGACTGCCAACTGAAAAGCCGGAGAGCTTTATAGCTACGCTCGATAAGCTGTGTTCGCTTTCTCCCGAGAGTATTACGGTGCATACTCTTGCTATGAAGCGTTCTTCAAGACTGACGCAGCAAGGCAGAGAGCTTGACACCGACGGCGAGCCCCCTGCTGCTGCAATGCTGCGCTATGCCGAAAAAAAGCTTGTATCAGAGGGCTATCATCCCTACTATCTTTACAGGCAGACCCGTATGGAGGGCAATCTTGAAAATGTGGGCTGGGCGAAGCAAGGCTATGACGGGCTTTACAACGTATACGTTATGGACGAGACTCACACCGTGCTGGGCTGCGGCGCAGGAGCTGTTTCAAAGCTGAAAAAGCCTGCGTCGGAGATGCTTGAAAGAATATTCAACTACAAATACCCGTATGAATATATAAACGGCTTTGATGAAATGCTCAGACGCAAGGAAAGGGTGAAGGTGTTCTATGCAGAACTGGCTGAATACATATCGCAGATATGCCTGTGATATAGAGAGGATAAACAGGGAGGTAAGGGATAATCCCGAGGATCTCATTCTGACAGTGGAGAAGATATTCCATAACGATATCAAGATGATGACCGACAGGATCCTGAATATTCCTGTAAAGCGCCATATTGTTTATCTTTCGGGGCCCTCAAGTAGCGGAAAGACGACCACTGCCAAGAAAATAGCTGAAGCCTTTGAAAAAAAGGGCTGCCATACTATCATAGTCTCAATGGACGATTTTTATCTGGGTAAGGAGTTTATCCGCAGGCTTCCCGACGGAAAATATGATTTTGAGGCTGTTGATGCTCTCGATATCCCTCTTATGAAAAAATGTGTTGAGCAGATAGCTAAAAGCGGCGAATGTGACATACCGGTATATGATTTTCCGAACAGCCGCAGGAGCGGTATGACACGTCATATAAAGCTTGAGGACGATTCCGTAGTGATAGTGGAGGGTATTCATGCCCTTAATCCTGTTTTTGACGATACCATACCTAAGGAATTCGTCAGCAAGATCTATGTCAGCGTAAAGCAGGGTGTCAAAAATAACGAGGAATATGTTCTTACTGACCGTGAGGTCAGACTTATCAGAAGGATAGTCCGTGATTATTATTTCCGCAGAACAGAGCCGCAGCATGTTATTTCCATGTGGCCGGATGTCTGTGACGGTGAGATAAAATATATCCGCCCCTACAGGTATAACAGCGACTTTACTCTGAATACTATCCATATATACGAGCCGTGTATAATGAAGGACAAGGCGATCTGTCTGCTTGAGGGCATAGACCCTTCAACTCCCGAGGGAGAGGTCGCGGCAAGACTGACCGCATCTCTCAACAGATTTGAGAGCATAGACAGCGCACTTGTGCCGGAAAATTCGCTCATCAGAGAGTTTATCGGCGGAGGAAGCTATAAATACTGAGCAATAATGCGGTATTCGGGAAATAATCCTTGCAAAACTATTGAAGAATGATGCAAATGATGATATAATTATAAATAACTATTGAGATCACGGGAGGAACAGCCATGAGTATAATTGATGACGTTCTTTTGAATGCTAAATCCGCCGCAGATTCCGTCGGGAAAAAGGCAGGAAAGGTTATAGACCGCTCAAAGCTCAGACTCGCAGCGCTTGACATAAGGTCGGAGCTTTCCAGAAAATACCGTATGCTCGGAAAGGTCTGCTATGAGGCGGATCGTACCGGCAAGGACTACAGCAAGGGAATAAAGCAGCTTGAGGATAATATCAGCGAGCTTATCGAGCAGCTTGAGCGTATAAATGAGCTTCTTGCAAGCTCTGAAAAGAAGATAAAATGCTACGGGTGCGGCACATATAACGTAAAGGGCGCTGTATTCTGCAGCAAGTGCGGAGTTAGGCTATCTGAGGCTAAGCCGCAGGACGAGGACGAATATTCTCAGGAGGAGCTTCTTGATTTTGCCGAGGAGATAATGGAAGAGGACGACGATAACGTCTGATTCTTTTCTTCTGAAGGACCGCATAGGACGGGCAAGCCGTTCCCTGCGGTCGCTTTGCTGTTTGTATCAAGACTTTACGGAAGGGAAGTGTTCTGGTGGGAGGAAGGAAGGCAGGAAGAAAGTCCCAGTCCTTCTTGAAGGGCGCAATGGTGCTCGGTTCAAGTATGATAATCGTTAAGATCATGGGCATGATTTATAAGATACTTCTGTCTAACGAATACGGCGGCGTGGGAACAGGTCTTTTCAATTCCGCATACGCCCTGTATAATCCGCTGTTCATGCTTTCAACGGCAGGCTTTCCGATAGCGATATCGAGAATGGTATCGGAGAGTATAACCAAAAAACGCTACAGAGATGTCAAGCAGATACATAGGATATCTGTTCCTATCTTTGTTATTGCAGGCTGTATCTGCTTTCTTGCAATGATCCTTGGCGGATTCATCTACGTCAAGATCATTCATGCAGATAATGCCATATTCGCCCTGCTGTGTTTGTCGCCGACGATATTCTTCGGCTGTCTCATGTCAATATACAGAGGCTACTTCGAGGGTATGAGGAATATGGTGCCTACAGCAGTCTCAGAGATAATTGAAGCGGCCTGCAAGCTGTTTTTGGGCTTCACTGCATCATTTCTCGTTACAAAATACGGCATGAGCAAATATGAGAGCACAGGCTATGTTTTCGGCATAAGATGCAGCAATTATGCACAGGCTGAGGAGGCTCTCATACCGATCGCTATCGGCGCTGCGATCACGGGAATATCCCTGGGCTCGCTGCTTGGCTTTATTTTTCTGTTTATAAGATATAAAAGAGGCGGCGACGGGATAACAAAGGAGGAGCTTATGTCCTCTCCGAGACCCCGTCCCGCAGAAAAGACTCTTGGCGTTATGGTGCGAACGGCAATACCGATAGGACTTGGCTCTATAATAATGAGCCTTGCGGATATGATAGACTCTACTCTTGTGAATATCAGAATAAATCATATCATGCAGTCGGATCCCGACGCCCTGCTTTCGGTGTACGGGTCGCTTATACCGGATAGTATTTACGAGAGCGGTCAGACACATACCTTTCTCTACGGCTGCTACGGGATAGCGCTTACTCTGATGATGCTCATTACTGCCGTAACACAGGTGTTCGGAACTACCGCCCTGCCCTCTGTTACTGCGGCATGGACAGGCGGGAACAAGGAGCAGCTCAAAAAGAGCATGGAAACGGTAATGAGGGTGACCACTCTTGTCACCATTCCGTCGGGAATAGGTATGTCTGTGCTTGCAGAGCCTCTTCTGTCTATGATATATCACGGAAGCTCCGTTTCCGATGAGGTGGAGATAGGCTCAAGGGTGCTTGCGGTAATGGGTATCTCGGTAATATTCATAGCAACGAGCACACCGCTGTGCAGCATGCTACAGGCAATAGGACGAATGGACGTTCCGCTGAAGCTTTTTGCAGTAGGCATGGTAATAAAGATAGTAGTCAACTTTGTGCTTGTGGGAATACCTCAGATAAACATTCAGGGCGCAAATATCGGCTCTATCGTGTGCTATGGCTTTGTTACAGTAGTTGCCCTGTATGTGCTGTGCAGGGAAACAAAGATAGTACCCGATTTTGTCTCGATCTTTGTAAAGCCCCTGCTTGCAGGTATCGTTTGCGGAGCAGCCGCTTATTTTTCCGAAATGTTCTACGATCTTTTCTTCAGACAGACCATCGCAACGATACTTTCTGTCTTCACGGCTATTGTGGTATATGCGATAGCGCTGTTTGTTTTCAAGGCGATAAAGCGGGAGGATATCCTGCAGATGCCAAAAGGAAATAAAATTATAAAAATACTTGAAAAAAGAAAGCTTATAAGGTAAAATACTATATTGTACGGTAAACCGACAAAAAGGAGATGCAATGTGTGGATTTTGTATTCAAAGAACACTACAACGTCTACGATCTTTTTGAGATAGTCAGGATCCTTCGTTCTCCGGAGGGCTGTCCTTGGGATAAGGTGCAGACTCATGAAACGATAAGAGGGGAATTTATCGAGGAGGTCTATGAGGCGGTTGAGGCTATTGATGAAAAAGACCCTGTGCATCTTCGTGAAGAGCTTGGAGACGTGCTTCTGCAGGTCGTGTTTCATTGCGTGCTTGAAAAGGAAAAGGACAGCTTTGATCTTGACGACGTTGCGGACGACGTTTGCAGGAAGATGATATTGAGGCACCCTCATGTTTTTGGCAGCGTTACAGCCGAGACCGCCGAGGAAGTGCTGGATAATTGGGATAAGATAAAAATGCAGTCAAAATCCCAGAGCCGGATCAGCGAAACTCTTGACAGTGTATCAAAGGCTCTTCCTTCCCTGATGAGGAGCGATAAGCTGATAAAAAGAGCTGAAAGAGCAGGTTTTAAAAATCCCGATGCAGGGGAGAGCATAGCCGACATAAAAGAGAGGCTCGAAAGGCTTGAGAAGGGGCTTGAAAACGGAGAAGAACAGGATCTCGGCAGAGAGACAGGCGAACTGCTGTTCTCCGTTGTAAGACTGTCCAGAAAGCTCGGAACAGACTGCGAAAAGTCGCTGTATGATGCCTGTGATAATTTCACAAAGCAGTTCAGGGAGTTAGAGAACCTTGCTGCTGAGAACGGCATTGATATACAGAAATCAGATCCCGCTGTGCTTGCGGCGCTATGGGATGCTGTTTCAAAAAAATAATAATTTCACGGAGGAAAGTCAAAATGAACAAAACACAGCTTATCGGTATCGTTGCAGAAAAAGCAGAGATCTCCAAGAGAGATGCAGAAAAGGCAGTTACCGCATTGTTCGATGCTATTGTTGAGAATGTTGCAGAGGGAAATGAGATCCGTATAGTAGGCTTCGGCACATTCGAGCGTCACGAAAGAGGAGAGAGAACAGGCTGCAATCCTCAGACAAAGGAAAAGATCACTATCCCCGCTTCAAAGGTGCCCGTATTCAAGGCAGGCAAGGCATTCAAGGATGCTGTTGATAAGTAATAGCAGTTTCAGTCAGAAGCAGAGCCGTTCGGTCGCAACGGCTCTTTTTCTTTATTCTTAACAGGAAGGAAAATAATAAATGAGACTTGACAAGTATCTGAAGGTATCAAGGCTGATAAAAAGAAGAACCGTGGCAAACGAAGCGTGCGACGCGGGCAGAGTTACAGTTAACGGAAAGCCTGCAAGGGCATCTTATGAGGTGAAAACAGGTGATGTGCTTGAAATAAGCATGGGTGTTCATCCGATAAAAGCGGAGGTAGTCAGCGTAAACGAATTTGCAAAAAAAGACGAGGCTGCTCTTATGTACAGGATCATCAATGAATAAGCCCTCCGGCGTTATCTGTGAGGTACAGCTTTAAGAGGCAATGCATAATCGTCAGGTGAGCTGAATATCCTTGAATAAACCACTATTTAAGGAGCAGGTGACATGCAGAAGGAGGAAAAAGCCGTTGTAAGAAAAAAGCACGGCGTTATTCTTGAAGACAGAAAAAACCTTACTCTGACAGGTGTGAAGGACGTTTCGGGATTTGACGAACAGAAAATAGCGCTGAATACCGAGCTTGGCGAGCTGATTGTAAAGGGAACGGGACTTCATATAAATGATTTCAGCCACGAGACAGGCGAACTGACGCTTGACGGAGAGATCGATTCTCTTGTGTATTCCGGTCAGAGGCAGCCCGAGGGAGGCTTCTTCTCAAGACTGTTCAGGTAGGTGATGATATGCAGCCGACGATACTTGAACAGACTATGGTGTTTTTCAGGGCGTTTCTTGCCGGTCTGCCTATAGCGGCGGTCTATACTGTCATATCCTGCATCAGAGCAGTATCCCGGCCCGATAAAAAGCTTCAGTTTTTAGGGGATCTGATCTTTGCGGTTTTTGCAGCGGCGGTATGCTTTCTGTATTCTCTTTCAACATCCGGAGGACAGCTCAGGGCTTATGCGATAGCAGCGGAGCTGTGTGCGTTTCTTGCCGTATATCTGATCCTCGGCAGACCGCTTGCCCGAAGCGCAGGGAGAATAAGCAGACTGATAAGCAGGGCTTGCTCAAGGTTGACTTCACCGATAGGAAGGGCTGCGGCAGGAGTTGTGTCACAGCTTTGTGCAGCTTGTCAAAAAATAACGAAAAAGTTCAAAAAAAGGAAAATTTGACTTGCAAAATACTGACTTAGTGTTGTATAATAAGATATGTTGATTCCATGTTCGATCATTGGTGAAGGGGGGAGCTGAATGGCAAAAAGAAATGAAAAGGCTGAAAAGCCAAAACGCACCGCTAAGGCAGAAAAGCCTCGCAGGGTCAGGAAAAAAATGAATTGGATCCTGTATATAGCTGTTGTTGCTTTAGTTATTTATATTGCCGTTATTATTGTAGATCAGAATGTAAAAATTCAGAATGCAAAGGAAGAGCTCTCCGAGCTTGACAAAAGCATTTCTCTCCGTGAAATAAAGCTTGCCGAGCTGAAGGACGTAGCCAATTATGCCCAGGAGGACAACTATGATGCGTTTGCGGCATATATCGAGCGGAAGGCAAGAGAGTTGGATTATGTAAAAAGCGGTGAGATTGTTTATATCAACATTGCCGGTGACTGAGAGGAGAAAGCTGTTAAGTTATGAGTCTTGAGGTAGGAATGGTAGTAGAAGGTAAGGTAACGGGCATTACAAAGTTCGGTGCTTTTGTTGACCTTGAAAACGGTAAAACGGGTATGGTGCATATCTCTGAGGTAGCGCCGACATTTGTAAATGACATTAAGGAGCATCTCAAAGAGGGTCAGGTCGTAAAGGTCAAGATCCTCAGCATAGGTGATGACGGAAAGATAGGTCTTTCGATCAAAAAGGCTCTGCCGCCTCAGAATAACGCAGGAAACAGACAGCATAAAAGCCCGGACCGTGCGCCAAGGCAGCATACAAGTCCAAGCTCCTATGAGTGGCAGCCTGCCAGACAGTCCGAGTCTGCAAGCTTTGAGGATATGCTCTCGAAATTCAAGCAGACAAGCGATGAGAAGATATCCAATCTCAAGCGTACAAACGATTCAAGACGAGGCGCATCAAGACGAGGTAATTCTTCTAAGCAATAAAATATCCGGAGAGTCGCAATGCGGCTCTTTTTTTCTATTCACTTAATGAAAGGGTGAAAGGTATGATAATAAAAAATGCCCGTATATATACATGTGACAAGGATAATACCGTAATAGAAAACGGATATATCCGGATAGCAGAGGGAAAAATAATCGGTGTCGGCAGCATGAGCGGGCTTGAGGAGGCAGGGGAGGAGACTCTTGACGCTAAGGGAAACAATGTCTATCCCGGTTTTGTAGATGCACACACCCATTTGGGTATGTTCGGAGACTCTCTAACTTTTGAGGGGGATGACGGCAATGAGGATACTGACCCCGTCATGCCGCAGCTAAGGGCTATAGATGCGATAAATCCCCTTGACGGCTACTTTGACGAAGCCTTTGCCGCTGGAGTTACAACGGTGCTTACGGGTCCCGGCAGCGCAAACCCGGTTGCGGGGCAGATAGCAGCTATAAAAACATTCGGCAGGAGAATAGACAAAATGATAATCAAGGCTCCCGCAGGAATAAAATTTGCACTCGGAGAGAACCCTAAGTCTACATATAATGACAAGGAGCAGACTCCCGTTACGAGAATGGCAACTGCGGCGCTTATCCGTGAGGCGCTCATCAAGGGCAGAAAGTATTATCTTGACAAAAAGAATTATGAAAACGATAAGGAAGGCTATGACGAGCCTGAGTTCGATATGAAGTCGGAGGCGCTCCTGCCGCTTTTCAGGCATGAGATACCCGCTCATTTTCATGTTCACAGAGCGGACGACATTTTCACTGCGATACGGATAGCCAATGAATTTGATATTCCTTATGTTCTTGTCCATGCTACAGAGGCATACATGGTGCTTGATGAGCTGATAGGTGAGAGGGCTCTTGGCATTCTTTCAGGACCCGTTCTGACGGACAGGAGCAAGCCTGAGCTGAGTCATCAGACGCCGTCTGCTGCCGGAATGCTCTCTGCGTTCGGTATCCCCACGGCTATTATTACCGATCACCCCGAGACCCCTGTGCAGTATCTTTTGCTGTGTGCCGCTGTTGCTGTAAGAAACGGCATGGACAGGATACAGGCGCTCAGGGCAGTAACGATAACTCCTGCAACGATCTGCGGGATAGACGACAGAGTCGGCTCTCTTGAAGCTGGCAAGGACGCAGATGTAGTGATCTATAACGGCGATCCGCTTGATATAACCTGCAAGCCTCTTGCCGTAATTGTGGAAGGAAAAACAGCTTTTAACCTAATGTGCAAGAAGTCCCCCGCCTCTAAGGCGGTGGGATGAATTGCCCGTCAGCCGAAGGCTGACTTTTTCCTTGACTTACGGCTTTGTTTATGCTATGTTTGAGCAA
>ONFW01000193.1 GCA_900317215.1 uncultured Eubacteriales bacterium
GACAATATGAAATACATTCTTTCAGTAAAAAACAATATCAGCTATATACTTTTTATAGAAGATTGTGTTATAATTACTGTAACTAAAGTATCTTGACGAAAATGGTACTTTAAAAGATAATCACCCGTCGTTTTACAAGTTTCGGTATTTTTATCGGCGAACGAAGAATGAACGAAACTATCTGATATCTCGCAAAGGATTTACTGAGTATCAGAGAAACTATCGACCTTTGCTCGGTGAGGGGGTTGCGGAGTTTGCAAATCATGTTGGTGTGGCAATGCTTGATTCGACGATATGTGACATCTACTTAGTCGATGAAAATGGAACACTGCTTGGTAGACCTATTTTGACCGCCTGCGTTGATGCGTACAGTCAGCTGTGCTGCGGCTTTGCTTTGACTTGGCAGGGAGGAATGGCCTCGCTGAGAGAGTTGATGCAAAATATTATTGTTGATAAGGTTGATTATTGTAAACAGCATGGTGTTTTGATTAGCAATATGGAGTGGGACTGCACTCAACTGACCCGCGTTATGGTAACAGATAGAGGTGCAGAGTATTGTTCAGAGTCATTTGAGCAGATCTCTGAATTGGGAGTCACTATTATCAATCTCCCATCATATCGTCCCGAACTTAAAGGTGTCGTTGAGAAATTCTTTGATATTGTACAGAACTATTACAAACCCTTCCTTCGAGGAAAAGGTGTAATCGATCCCGATTACCAGCAGCGTGGAGCGCATGATTATCGTCTTGATGCGTGTCTGACTTTAGAGGACTTTAGGAAAGTATTGGTAAGGTGTATCGTCCATTACAACAGTAAGCGCAGGTTATCAAGCGTTTCCTACACAAAAGAAACGCATTGTTCCTTTAGAAGCTGCAATAGATCACAGTGATCCAGTTACCGAAAGGGAGAGCTATACTGCAGAGAGATGCCTCCTTTATGTTGCTCTTACAAGGGCGCAAAAACAAGCGTTTATCACTTCTTATGGAAAAAAATCTGAATTTATCTGATAGGAGCAATATATAATAGTCAAGTGCAAAACGGTATGGCTTTTGTGGTTGGAACACTTATGACGGTAATGACACTTTAATCCATCATTGATGGAAACGGATGCTATTATTACTTTTTGAATTTGGTTGAATTTATGATTGGACAAGCTTTTGATCTATTCTTCAAAAGGGAAAAAGAGGCTATCGACTAACTATGACATTTCAATGACTACAAGTGTCACGCTGAGATCTGCATAATAAGCCAATATATGACGTTTATGACGCTAATGACGGCTATTCTGACTTCGTTGGCAGTTGTACATAATTCAAAAGTTTGAGTATTGTTCTAATTAGGAATAATAAAACCGTGTATTATTGGCGGGTAATACATGTCATACCTCGAAAGAAGTTGGTGGTATGATTACTATTTGGATTTGGTTCAATTTATGAATGATCGTGCTAATAATCTATTCTTTCAAAAAGGAAAAATGGGTCATCGACTAACTATGTCATTACAGTGATTATAAGTGTCACTCTGAAACACTCATGATAAGCCAACCTATGACACTTGTGACGCAAATGACGGCTTTTTCAGAATTTACTTGTAGGTAATCAATAAGGCATCAATCAACTTTTCCTTTTGATAGAAGAAATATAAAGAAGCGTTTAGCTATTACTGGTACCAAACCAAAAAGTATTCGATCAAGGTGTCAAGTGTACCTGAGTATTATGTGATTGTCAGAATTGGATTCAATCAGCCACGTATCATTTGAAATATAAAAAAAGCGTCATTAGTGTCATATGCGTCACGGTGCAGGGAAGAGCATAATGGACTCGAAAATTAACATCAATATTTGATGGTGCAGAATGCGAGATACCCGTTCACCATTATCGCCGGCAGAGTAAAAACAATAATAATACAAAAAGCTAAAGTAAGGGGTGATACATACAGTGATCATTTATTGTAGCGCCACCGGAAACAGTAAATATGTTGCACAGCGTATAGCAGACGCCATAGAAGATACTGCCGTATCCATTGAAAACGCAGAGCCTGTTATTACACTCAAACCGGATGAATGTTTAGGTATAGTTTTTCCGGAAAAGGATATATATTCCACATAGAATCAAACCAAACATTACTCAAAAACTACGAACCGAATTTGTTATAGTCGTCATTACCGCAATCAGGGTCATTCCGATTTGATTATATTATTTAATAGTCAGAAAAGTGATTGTCACATGATTGTACGATTTCCAGACTATCCCGTTCAATATGGCAGGTCAGAAAAAGGATCTGAACCCCGGAACGCTTTGTTTCTTCAAAGGCTTCAGCAAACAGAGGGTCTGTATCAGTGTTGGGTCTTACTTCCGTAATTCCGTCCATCTGAATAATAAAGGCGGCAAAGGCGTGGTATCCGTCCTTCGCCGCTTTTATCAGCTCATAGAGATGCTTCGTGCCCCGCTTTGTGGGTGCGTCGGGGAAGTAGCCTATCCCATCACGCTCTAATGTGCAGCCTTTGACTTCCATCAGGTACTTTTCTGTATGACTGTCGGTTCTTTCCATATAGAAGTCGATCCTTGATTTGCCGTAGGTGTAGTCGGGTATGATCCTTGAAAAGCCCTGAGTATTCAGCCACTCGGATACCGCCTTATTGGGAGCATTACTGTCTATATTTATCAACAAACCGTTACTTTTTCTGACAGCGATCAGGTCATAACGGGTCTTTCTTCCTGCTGTACCGGGCTCGGTGAGATAAACCTCTGCTCCCGGGATAAGCAGCTCCCTGCACCTGCCTGTGTTTTTGACATGGACTATTTCAGTAACTCCGTTGATGATGACATTAGCTATAAATCTGTTTGGTCTGTCAATGAATACGGCAGGTGTCACGTTATTATAGATCAAGCTTTTTCACTCCTCCAATGCTTTTAGCATTTGTGCAGGATTGTCCGCCGCTTTGACATTTTCATAGGCTTTGATAATATTACCGTTTTCGTCTATCAGGTAGGTGGTACGCACAACTCCCATAGTGATCCTGCCGGAGCTTTTCTTTACCTTCAGGACGTCATAAAGCCGGAGTACCGTTTTCTCGGTATCGGAAAGCAGGATAAAGGGCAGACTGTATTTTTCTTCAAATTTCTTATGAGAAGCGATCGTGTCCTTGCTGATGCCGATAACTGCGGCATTCATTTCCATGAACTGTGGATACAACTCCGCAAAAGCGCAGGCTTGCTTTGAACAGCCTGAGGTCATGTCCTTGGAGTAAAAGTACAGTATCACTTTCTGTCCTTTGAAGTCGGATAGTGATACACTTTTTCCGTTCTGATCGGGTAAGAAAAAAGCGGGGGCTTGGATTCCTGTTTGCAGCATGATGATGCCTTCTTTCGTATGTATTGCTTTTATTATAAATGAAACACTTTGATTAGGCAATAAAATATTTGATGAAAAACAGGATCGGAGCAACACCGGAATGGCGAAAGCAGTCCGATCACCCGGTCCCCATTCCCGCTTTTATCGTGCGGAACATTCTGACAGCAGCATTATAATACAGCGCTTCTGCATTGGTCATAGCGTATTCCAGCGTCATGGGTCGGTCAACAATGCTGTGCAGGGAAGAGATACCGTAATCGAAAATCATCTCCGCACCGTCACCCAAGGAGCCTGACAGCCCGATACATGGGATGTTGAGTCTTTTTGCGTGCATACCGACGCCCTGCATGACCTTTCCGCAGACGCTCTGACTGTCGGTGCAGCCTTCGCCGGTAATGACGAGATCGGCGCCCTTCAGCTTTTCGTCAAAGTTAATGAATTGCAGGACAGTTTCGATACCCGATTGCATTTTACCGCTGATAAAGACCCTCAGCGCCGCTCCAAGACCTCCGGCGGCACCTCCGCCATCAATGGTGTCACAGTCAATGCCGAACTCCGTTCTGATAACATCACGGTAATTGCACATTCCCTTTTCGAGCTGTTCAATAGTTTCAGGATCAGCACCCTTTTGTTTTGCAAAAGTGCGTGTTGCGCCGTTTATGCCACAAAGCGGATTTTTTACATCACACATAACGGTGATCTTACATTCGGATATTCTCCTGTCAAGACCGCCTGTGTCAATATGCACGACCTCTGACAGCTCCCTACCGAAGCCCGAAAGCTCCCGCCCGTCCTTGTTAAGAAAGCGAACACCCAGCGCCCTCATGCAGCCCATGCCTCCGTCATTTGTTGCCGATCCGCCTATCGCAACGGAAATATCACGGCAGCTACGGTCAAGAGAGTCAAGGATAAGCTCGCCTGTACCGTAGGTGGTTGTGTTCATGGGGTTTCTCAGATACTCAGGCACAAGGGGCAGACCTGATGCCGCAGACATTTCAATAATTGCCTTGTTGCCGTCTGTGATACCGTAGGCGGCTTTTATTGTGTTCATCAATGGGTCGTGTACCTCTGCCGTGACGAGCCTTCCGTTTGCCGCAGAAACGACTGCATTGACTGTACCCTCGCCACCGTCCGCAACGGGTACGCCGAGACATTCACAGCCGGGAAAGACCCCTCCTGCGGCTCTTGTCAGCAGTTCTGTTGCCTGTGTGCTTGTAAGGCTTCCCTTGAATGAATCCGATGCAAAAAGGAATTTCATTGTGTTTCACTCCCGATTGTTTTCTGATGTAAGTATAGCATATTGACGTGTTTTTTAACAGGTCAATTTTATTATCTTGTCTATACTTTTAGAATTGTTCTATGGTATAATTGATGTGTAAGCTTCTGAGTTTTCGGCAGCAAAGATGATAATGCTTCGTTTACAAGCGATCAAGAGGAATGAATTTGTATGAAAAGCCTGGTTATCACCGTACAGGAGAGCCCGAAAGGATAAACGATAGAATGGACATTGTGTATTATGAGAAAGACTGATAGAAAAATAATAAAGGAGAAAGAATAATGAATATTAACGAAGTGACAAAAAGCATTGAAGTTCTGACCCACAGCAGTATCCGAATCCATAGTATGTATGGAACGATCTATGTTGACCCCTATCAGGTAAAAGAAGCGTTTAACGATGCCGCATATATTTTTATCACCCACAATCATTATGACCATTATTCTCCTGAGGACATCAGGAAGGTAATTGGGAAAGACACGGTATTTATCGTTCCCGAAAAGATGAAAAAAACAGTTACTGCCGATTTTGGAAAATGGGAAGTCACTGCGGTTCTTCCCGGTGAAACTTATGCTGTCGAAGATATTCCCTTTGAAACGGTTGCGGCTTATAATAATATCAAGCCTTTTCATCCGAAGAAAAACGGCTGGTGCGGATACGTTCTGA